>JBBDTA010000020.1:8415-10523 GCA_040904605.1 Paenibacillaceae bacterium | reverse complement strand
ATGGAATCCTTGTATCATGTTCTAGGGGCTAAACAATTCGATAAGCAAACACTGGAGGAGCTATTCGTCTCGGCTTCCGAGATGGAACAGATTGTGAAGCAGGGTGGTTCAAAAAAATTAGCAAACAAAATTCTTACAACGTTATTCTTCGAAGCCAGCACTCGGACAAGGCTATCATTCGAAGCAGCCATGCATCGATTGGGCGGGGGTGTCATCGGCACAGAGAATGCAGCACAATTCTCCTCTACCATCAAGGGTGAGACGTTGGAGGATACGATCCGAATTGTATCGGGTTATAGTGATCTCATCGTTATGCGACATACCGACATTGGTGCCGCACAGCGTGCAGCAGCTGTTGCAACTGTACCTGTGATCAACGCAGGTGATGGAGCTGGAGAGCATCCAACCCAAGCCTTATTGGATTTGTATTCCATCCAGAAGGAATTAGATCGAATTGATGGATTACATATCGCTATGATCGGTGATTTGGCCTATGGACGTACGGTACATTCATTATGCTACATGTTAGCAAATTATAAGGATGTGCACCTGCACTTCATATCACCAGAGAATACAATGATCCCGCCGTATGTGAAGCATTATCTAGATGATCAAGGGATTTCTTATGAGGAATCAAGTGATTTGCTGAAGGTAGCCGAGGTCGCACATGTTCTTTATCAAACACGGATTCAGAAGGAAAGATTCCCGTCCATTGAGGAATATGAGAAGGCATCGGGTCAATATATTATTAATCAACAGGTTCTCAACCATATGCGTGAGGATGCTGTTATCCTTCATCCACTACCACGTGCAGGCGAAATCGATGAAGAGGTTGACGCTGATTCACGGGCGGCCTACTTCAGACAAGCTCAGAACGGCTTATACATTCGGATGGCATTAATTGAGAAGTGCCTATCGTGACTAGGGCAGGACAAATAAACAGAAGAACTACCTCCTCACATGGATGGTAGTTCTTCTGTTTATTAAGCCGTTAGTTGACTTGCTGCCAGAGGTGCTTGAGTCGATTCTGTTTCCACCGGGAGACATGAACTCGTTTATCTTCATTGAATTTCTCTCCGAAATAAACGTTGTCGTCTTCGATGGATGTGATCTTACCGATGTTCACGAAGCAGTCGGATTTGACCTTTACAAAACTAGTGTGTGAAATAAGCTTGCTCAGCTGTTCGGAGGTCATCCGTTTCTTTATATTGTAGTTTGACCCGTGGAAGCTAACTAAGCCTTGTGAACGTGCGCCAACTTTGAAGAATAGGATATCTTGGTCAATCTCAAAGTCCTCGTACACATTCTTATTCTCATCTGCTAAACTCATCATTCCATCTTCCCCCTTAAGAAATATGTAACAATAGAATTGGTAGCGCTTTCATTATATCGTATAGCACCCCAAATTGGAAGACCGATTTGTAGTTTTCTACACATTTTTTCTAGTTATTTTTGTGAGTTGTTCTAATTCGAATGAGTCGTACGGTAATCACGTGGAGTGACACCTGTTTTCATTTTGTAAATGTGAGGTGGATCGATGGATTAGTAGGGATTTATCGAACTAAATCAATCGAGTAGACGATGAACCCTGATTTAGTTAGGAAGTGTCGAACTAATTCATGTGTTAGAAAAAGCTGAGGAAGAAACCTACATTTAGTTTCAAGGATTGAAACTAAATAGGGTTAAAGTGTGAGTAAAGCTAAATTAGTTTGACACATCGAACCTAAATGCGACTTCATTGGAAAATGACCCGTGTATTTTTCATATTCTGGAATTCCTCTATACAATCAAACATTGAAAGTCTGAAGGCTTCCACCAGCTGGCCTTGGGAGTATAAATCAATGATTTGGATTGACCTAGCAAGTCGAAAATGATAAATTATATTCAACAACATAAACACAGTTCAGTATAATGAACAAAGGAGGGGGGTATAATGCCTGAATCATCGATTAACGCAGGAAAGAATATTATTCTTTAAATTGAAAAAATGTTAAATTTGCCGAGGTCGCTAATGCAATAGCCCTTGCTGCAATACTATATTGTGGGAGATGAGTAAGATGGAAAACTATGTGCAAGTAGGCAAGCTTAAGGTTGCTTTGGAGCTCTAC
>JBBDTA010000020.1:0-8315 GCA_040904605.1 Paenibacillaceae bacterium | reverse complement strand
TAAGATGGAAAACTATGTGCAAGTAGGCAAGCTTAAGGTTGCTTTGGAGCTCTACACGTTTATTAATGAGGAAGCTTTACCAGGCAGTGAGGTGAATCAAGCTACATTCTGGTCTGGATTTGAGAAACTAATTAGTGATTTAACACCTAAGAATAAAGCTTTATTAGCGAAAAGGGATCAGATTCAAAGCTTGTTGAATGATTGGCATATCGCCAATAAGAGTACTTTCAATTTCGAATCATATAAATCATTCCTGCAAGAAATTAATTATTGGGAGCCCGAGGTAGAGCCATTCCAAGTTACAACTGAACATGTAGATGAAGAAGTCGCTATACAAGCCGGTCCGCAGCTAGTTGTACCCGTTAATAATGCACGTTATGCACTTAATGCATCCAATGCACGTTGGGGAAGTTTGTATGATGCTGTATATGGAACGGATGTAATTCCAGCTGATGAAGCTCACAAGCTATTTTCGTATAACCCAGCTCGAGGTGAGCAAGTCATTTCTTACGCCAGAGAATTCTTGGACCGCACTATTCCGCTAATCGAAGGTTCACATAAAGATGCAGTGAGATACACGATTGTTATGGGTAAGCTGGCAATTTCCTTGCAGAATGGTGTTGAAACCAGATTAAAGGATGATTCTAAGCTGATCGGCTACCAAGGAACCCCTCACAATCCTACAGTGATATTGTTCAACAATAATCAGCTGCATTTTGAAATTGTCATTGATCGTAATCATGTGATTGGTAAGACGGATTTAGCGGGAATTAAGGACATTATTATGGAAGCAGCTTTAACGACGATTATGGATTGTGAGGATTCGGTTACTGCGGTAGACGCTGAGGATAAGGTACTCGTATACCGGAATTGGTTAGGATTGATGAAAGGAGATTTAAGTGCTGATTTCTCAAAAGGGAGCCAACATGTGACACGCACGATGAATCCCGACCGTGAATATGTGTCCATAACTGATGGGAAGACATTCAGCCTGCGTGGACGCTCGTTATTATTCGTTCGTAATGTGGGGCACTTAATGACGATCAATGCAATCTTAGATCAGGATGGGCAGGAGATCCCAGAGGGTATTCTGGATGCGGTAGTTACAAGCCTAGCAGCCAAACATACTTTATTAGGTAATGGTACTTATCAGAATACGACGAAGGGCTCGATTTATATTGTTAAACCCAAGATGCACGGATCTGAAGAAGCAGCTTTCGCCAATGAATTGTTTGATCGTGTTGAAGACTTACTTGGTTTAAATCGACATACCCTCAAAATTGGGGTCATGGATGAAGAACGACGGACATCATTGAATTTAAAAGCATGCATTCGTCAGGTCAAGGATCGTATCGTGTTCATTAATACGGGATTCTTAGATCGTACTGGAGACGAAATGCATACTTCAATGGAAGCGGGAATGATGATTCGCAAAAGTGATATGAAATCATCTGTGTGGCTGCAAAGCTATGAGCATTCGAATGTGATGGTTGGACTAGATTGTGGGCTACAGGATCATGCCCAGATCGGTAAAGGAATGTGGGCTATGCCTGATCTCATGAATGACATGGTGAAACAGAAAATTGTTCATCCACAAGCAGGCGCGAATACGGCTTGGGTACCTTCTCCAACAGCAGCCACACTTCATGCCATGCACTACCACCAGGTCAATGTTCGAGAGGTTCAAGATGCTCTGAAGAAAGACATTCGCGATTACCGCAACGATATATTGACGATTCCAGTGGTTGTGAACCCAACTTGGACGGAAGCAGAAATACAACAGGAATTAGACAACAATGCACAGGGAATTCTTGGTTATGTCGTTCGCTGGGTTGAACAAGGCGTTGGTTGTTCCAAAGTACCAGATATTAATAATGTGGGGTTGATGGAGGACCGTGCTACATTGCGCATTTCCAGTCAGCATATGACCAATTGGTTACATCATGGAATTTGCACGAAACAGCAAGTTATGGAAACGTTCCAACGAATGGCCAAGGTAGTCGATGAGCAGAATGCTGGAGATCATCTGTATCATCCAATGGCTGTAGACTATGACCAATCGATTGCTTTCCAAGCTGCTTGTGAGCTCGTATTCGATGGTTATAATCAACCTAATGGGTATACGGAGCCTATTCTGCATCGTCGTCGTCTGGAGTTTAAAGCTCGTAATAAATTATAAGATATGGAGCTATTTATGGAGAAAAAGTATTGGGTACCTGCTCTAGAAAAAGCCCATAGTATTATCAGACTGATTGCAGAACACCCTGATAAGTTGAAATTAAGTGATTTATGCAGGCGTTTGGAAATCAGTAAAAGCTCGATGTTTTCACTGCTGCAAACGATGGAAGCGTTAGATTGGATCACGCGTAATTCTTCCGACGCATATGCACTGGGAATGCATTATGGGCTTATGGGGAATGCCTATTTTCAACAATATGATTTGATAGATTCCTTTCGAAAAGAAGCTCCTACTTTTATGAAACTGATTAATGAGTCGATACAACTTGCGAGATTAGAAGAAGGGGATATTTTCTATTTGGCAAAGGAAGCTGCTCCATCCCCGGTTCAGATGGTTTCCGGACCTGGAACAAGAATTCCTGCTTACGCCACAGGACTAGGGAAGATGCTTCTTTCTGGAATAGAGGATGAGCAATTGGATCTCATGTACCCGATTGATGCTTTAACAAGCCTAACTTCCTTTACGATAAGAACAAAAAGGGAATTGTTCAACCAACTGCCTAAAATTAGAGAACAGGGTTATGCCCTGGATCTCCAAGAAGGAGTTATGGGATTTAACTGCATTGCAGCACCGATCTACCATCCAAGCGGTCAACTATCAGCTGCTGTAAGTTTCTCAATCCCGCTTCACCATTGGGAAGAGAAAAGGGAAAAGGCACTTCAAGCCATATTAAGCTTATCTCAGAAATTATCATTTATGCTTAAATAGCGAACCTCATTAATATAAACAAGGTTCACCATAACGAACTAAATTATCTGAACGGAGACGATATGAAATGAAATTTGCCCGTTTTAAGACTTCTATCGATGGGATTACAAGGTGTGCTGTACTTGAGCAAGGCAACCTGTATGAGATTGAAGGGGATATTTTTACCGAATGGAAAAAGACAGGGAATATATATGAAGTAAGTAATGTCAATTTGCTAGCTCCGCTTGTTCCAAATTCAATCATTGGAGTGGGAAAGAATTATGTTGCGAAGGATGAAGCCAAGCCGGATAAGACTCCACCAATTCCTGTTCTTTTCTATAAACCAGTTTCCTCTTTGATCGGGCCGGACGAGCAGATTGTGATGCCTTCTAGCATAGAGGGAATCAAATTTGAATCCGAGCTAGCAGTTGTAATCGGTAAAAAGGCTCATAAGATTACCGAAGAGGAAGCATTAGAATATGTATTTGGTTATACAATTGCTAATGATGTAACTGCTCCGCAATACTTTCATCCGGATGGCCATTGGATGGTTGGTAAGTCATTTGACACATTTACACCCATAGGCCCATTTATTGAAACGGAGTTGGATTTGTCAAAGCTGAACGTACAGGCTGATCATAATGGTACGCTCAAACAGGATAGTTCTTTGGAATTGATGATTTTGAAAATTCCGTTCCTTCTTTCCTATTTATCAAGTGTTATGACATTGCAGCCGGGTGACGTTTTCTTATCGGGCTCTCCAGCGGGTGCAGATTTTATGGCTGTCGGAGATTCGATTTCATGCAGAATTGATGGAATTGGTGTGTTAAGCAATAGGGTTGCAGCTGCCAATTAATCACATCCATTCATGATTAGGATTCATTATTATTGAAAGGATGAAGGGTATGCGCACAGAAGTACTAATACTGGAACAACTAAATCGGATTGTGGGAGAAGCGAATGTATCTTTCGACCCAGATTCTGTGACTGATCCGGTCTATAAGCTGTCAGCACCTATAATCGTAACGCCCGGGAATGAAAATCAGGTTGCTGCTATCCTTCAATTCGCTTCCGAACGATCCATTCATGTGGTTCCACAGGGTGGGGGTACGAAGGACGCATGTGGATTATGCTCCACCCCGGTGAATATTGTTCTATCCCTGAAGAATCTATCTGGTATTCTGCACCATTCTGTAGGGGATTTGATTGTGACCGTACTACCGGGAACAACACTACAAGAACTGCAGGAAACACTTGCTCAGAAAGGTCAGTTCTTGCCGCTAGACCCAGCATGGCCTATGCAATCTACACTAGGTGGCATTGTAGCCTCGAATGCGTCTGGCCCCAAACGTGCTTTATATGGCTCTGTTCGTGATCACCTGATTGCTACCCGTATTGCATTCTCGGATGGGAAAATTATTCGAACGGGTGCCAAGGTGGTTAAGAATGTTGCAGGTTATGATATGAATAAACTTTTTATCGGTGCAATGGGAACGCTTGGGGTTTTTACAGAACTAACCTTCAAGATACGCCCGTTGCCAACTTCATCCGGTTTAATTATGCTATCAGCAACAACTAATAAGCTGCTTGAGCTTCAAGCTACTTTGCTGGATTCACACTTGGAACCATGCGCATTCGAGTTTGCCAGTGCAAGTTCAGTTAATGAGCTATTAAACATTAACGATTCTGCGATCTTCATCCTGTTCGAGGATGTTGAACCATCGGTCAATTATCAGATAGAATGGGTGTTAGATACTGCTAAACGATTAGGAATGGATGTGCTCCAAACTTACGAAGGTTTAGATCAGACAGAGCCCATTATGGAACGGTTGCGGGAAATTGTCGCGAATGCAAATGATACGGAAGAGGACTGTACGGAAGTCGGCTTGAAGCTGCTGTCGACGATATCTGATGTTCCCAATATTACGCAATTTTTGGAGGTCTTGAGTCATAGAGAAGGCTTGGATCTTCGTTACCATGGAGGTCTATACACGGGCATTAGTCATGTTCGTCTCTCTTCTAATTTGAGTCACGATGATTCAATGATCCTTAGTATAAAGAATATAAGGACTTATCTAGAGGAACACGGTGGGCATGCCATTATAGAATTTGCACCAAGGTACATCCGATCAGCTATTGCGGTTTGGGGTAATTCCAACGAAGGATTAGATATCATGCGAGGCATTAAACAAAAATTTGATCCGACGAATAGCTTAAATCGTGGTCGCTATGCAGGGGGGATTTGATTGTCAAAGCTGAAGGAAGAAAGTAGCGCTCCGATATGTAATAGTATATCACTACTTCATTCGAATTATAAATGGGAAGATGCTCCCGACGAGGAGAAATACTCGCAGTGTGTACACTGTGGCATGTGTCTCGAGGCTTGCCCAACCTATCAAGAGACTGGACTTGAAGCCCATTCGCCACGAGGTCGAGTTTATTTAATCAAGTCTGTTGCAGAAGGTAAGATGGATTTGAACGAGTTTTTTGCAAACCCAGTGGACACATGTCTGGATTGTCGAGCTTGTGAAACCGCGTGTCCAGCCAATGTTCAGGTCGGAGCTTTGGTCGAAGAAGCCCGAGGGCAGCTGCACAAAGCATATCCGCCGAAAGGAATTTCGGGTATGGTGAATAAGTTATTCTTACATCATCTTTTTCCACACCCTCGACGGATGCAATTGTTGCATTATCTATTAAAGTTTTATCAGAAGTCAGGACTACGGAACTTAACTCACAGAACGCAACTCCTGAGGATTCTGCCCAAGCATCTAATGGATATGGAGAAAGCGCTCCCATCTCTTAGTAGTCCTCCTGCTCTCAGCAGTCATCCAGAACGACTGTCTGCAATAGGCCCCAGGAGAGCTAAAGTAGCCGTATTGACTGGATGCGTGATGGATGTCGTCTATAGCGATATTAACGATGCGACGATACGTGTACTGAGGCAGAATGGTTGTGAGGTATGGATACCTCAGGCTCAACGCTGCTGTGGTGCGCTTCATGTCCATGCGGGGGATCGCAATATGGCGAAGAAGCTGGCTAGGCTGAACATCGAAGCCTTTCTCTCAGAAGAAGTGGATGCCATTATTATCAATGCGGCAGGCTGTGGTTCGACCTTGAAGGAATATGATGAACTGCTTAAGTCTGACCCGGAATTCAAAGAAAGAGCAGCTGAGTTTGCCCACAAAATAAGCGATATATCACAATTTCTAATAAAGCTTGGATTGATCTTGCCTGAGGGAAGTCTAGACCTTACGGTGACCTATCACGATGCTTGCCATCTGGCTCACGCTCAGAATATACGGGAAGAACCGAGGAAGCTGCTGGAGTCCATCCCCGGTCTGCGTATCGTCACCTTACCCGATTCCGATCGTTGCTGTGGCAGTGCGGGTATATACAATATAACACATCCCGAAATGGCTAATGCATTGCTGACGCGCAAATTGGACGACATACCGAGCGGCTGTGATGCTGTTGCTATGGGAAATCCAGGCTGCATGATGCAGTTTCAAACCGGTATCGTTCGACAGGGTAGAGCGGAGCAAATTGTTCATACTATTCAATTGCTGGATTGGGCTTATCGCAAAGAGAGTCCAGATGAACAGATGCAGAAGGGATGATGATCATGAATACGGATGTTAAAAAAAAGTTTATTCAATCGATGATCAGTCTGCTGGGTAAAGCCGCGGTACTTCATCAATATGAGGAGCTGGTAGCCTACGAATGTGACGGTTATACAATTCATAAAGGTTTACCTAGCGTGGTATTGTTCCCAGCAAACACGGAGCAAGTTGCGTCAGCTGTTAAGTATATGGCTGAGCATCAGATTCCATTCATACCACGCGGAGCGGGTACAGGCTTGAGTGGCGGAGCCACCGCGCTGAATGGAGAGGTGTTGATCAGTCTCGTTCGGATGAATAAACTGATTAGTGTTGACTATAAGAACCGTAGAGCTGTTGTTCAGCCCGGATTTGTTAATCTTAAACTGTCCACATCGATCTCGAGTGAAGGTTATTATTATGCACCCGATCCATCTAGTCAAAGTACTTGCACGATTGGTGGTAATGTTGGGGAGAATGCGGGAGGCGCACATTGTCTGAAGTATGGAGTGACCACTAACCACGTGTTAGGTTTGGAAGTCGTTCTAGCCAATGGTGAGATCGTGCGTTTTGGCGGTATGCCGGATACGCCTGGGTATGATCTGGTAGGTTTCTTCACTGGATCTGAGGGTACAATGGGTATCGTGACGGAAATTACCGTCCGCATTCTGAAGAAGCCGCAAGGAATCAAGACGGTGTTGGCTCTGTTCGAGGATGTCGCGGAAGCCAGTCAGGCTGTTTCCGATATCATCGCTGCTGGTATCATTCCCGCAGCACTAGAGATGATGGACCGAATTGCCATTGAAGGTGTAGAGTCGGGTAACTACCCTGTAGGCTATCCACAGGATATTGGAGCCGTCCTGATTGTAGAGGTTGATGGCATCGAGGCAGGACTTCAAGATCAGATTGATCATGTGGTCGCTGTGTGTCAACAATATCGGATCCGCGAGGTTAGGCAAGCTGCGAATATGCAGGAAAGGGCAAGCTGGTGGGCGAATCGTAAAACGGCATTCGGTGCAATGGGCACGATCTCACCCGATTATCTAGTCCAAGATGGTGTTATTCCTAGGAGTACACTTCCACAGGTATTGGCACGAGTGGATGAGATTAGTCGCAAATATGGATTGCGTATCGCGAATGTATTCCATGCGGGCGACGGCAACCTGCACCCGCTGATTCTTTTTGACTCCCGTATTGATGGTGATGCTGAGAAGGCTGTCCAAGCAGGCTCAGAGGTGTTAAAGGTTTGTGCAGACGTGGGTGGTTCCATAACAGGCGAGCATGGAGTGGGTGTAGAGAAGATGGAGGATATGCGTTATATCTTTACAGAGGAAGAAATAGAGGCACAATTGAAGGTTCGTGATGTTCTTAATCCGAATCATCTGTGCAATCCTGATAAAATATTTCCCAAACCCGCACGCTGTGTAGAAGTGAAACGTTATCTGATATAATGAAAGAAAAATGCTGATGGAGACTTTGTAATGGAATTGTATGAGGATAGCAAGATCATGACGGAAGTGAAATCAGTGGGGTATTCGGTGCATTTCAAACCCTTCTATATGGAGCAGAAGTCAGGTGTTCACGATTATTTGATCCGATTACAAACGCAGGGTGAAGGTAAGGCGCTTATTAATGGCAGGATGGAAAAGGTGCTTACTGGTGATCTGTTAATATACAAGCCAGGGGATCCATATGAGTTAATGATAGGTAACCATGAGGATATAACGGAGCATGGTTGCCTTAGTGCGGATTATTTTCTGTTCTGTAATGGGCCTGGGGTTGATGAATGGTGG
>JBBDTA010000019.1:3938-10795 GCA_040904605.1 Paenibacillaceae bacterium | reverse complement strand
TGAATCATACCAGAACTTACGTTCCTAAGCAACAATCTTAGTGAACACAGCCTATTAAATTTAAGGAGAGATCCTATCGATGACTCAACCACTGGAAATAAAAGTTGAACGAAGTGTAAATATGAAAGCTAAGCCGCCTCAGAATCAGCTAGGGTTCGGAATTTATTATACGGACCATATGTTTATTATTGATTACGATGTGGAGAATGGATGGCATCAGCCTCGTATAGTGCCCTACCAACCTATCGTACTAGACCCTGCGGCCAAGGTTTTTCATTATGGACAAACCATTTTCGAAGGACTTAAAGCTTATAGAACTGAGGATGGGCGAATTCTATTGTTCAGGCCCGACATGAATATTCAGAGATTGAATTGTTCTAACGAGCGTATGTGTATTCCTTCAATTGATGAGAATATCGTTCTTGATGCATTGAAGCAATTAATTTCCGTCGATCAGGATTGGATTCCAACCGAAGAGGGGACTTCCCTATATATCCGCCCTTTCGTGATCGCCACTCAACCTGCACTAGGCGTAGCTCCTTCCACTCAGTATCAATTCATCATCATTATGTCACCGGTCGGCGCCTATTACGCGGAGGGCATTAATCCGGTCAAGATCTTCGTCGAATCCGAATATGTACGCACTGTAATTGGTGGAGTTGGAGAAGCAAAGACAGCGGGAAATTATGCTGCAGGTCTCAGAGCACAAGAAATAGCTAAGGACAAAGGATATTCCCAAGTATTATGGCTCGATGGTATTCATAGAACATATATTGAAGAAGTGGGCAGCATGAATGTGTTTTTCAAAATCAATGGTACTGTTCATACACCTGCACTTAATGGGAGTATCTTGAATGGTATTACCCGAAACTCCATCATTCAATTGTTACAGCACTGGAATATCCAAGTGGAAGAAAGAGCGATTTCTATCGTGGAGCTTTATGAGGCTGGGAAAGATGGTACATTAGAAGAAGCTTTCGGTACAGGTACGGCTGCCGTCATCTCCCCTATCGGTGAACTCAACTGGTGTGATGAGAAGCTTGTGATTCAAGATGGTCAGACGGGTGAACTCTCGAAAAAGCTTTATGATACCTTAACGGGTATACAAAAGGGAATTATTCAAGATCCATTTGCTTGGATGGTAGATGTGCCTATATTGCATGCCACAATCTGCTAAGCATTGAATAAACGTTAGAAAAACGCTCAGCCCGTGAAGATTCTGGGCTGAGCGTCAATTTTATAGAATAGCTAACTTTATTTTAGAAACACAAGTTCGATCAATTTATAGAATGCTCCAGCAATCACAGCTGCAATTGGGATCGTAATAACCCAAGTAACTACAATGCGTCCAGCAAGATTCCATTTGACAGCTGAGAATTTCTTAGCAGCTCCAACACCCAGGATTGATGATGTTATAGCATGTGTAGTACTGACCGGAAATTCATTCAGTGTTGCAGCTAATATGACCCCTGCTGAGGTTAAATCAGCAGCTACACCGTTGACAGGTTCTATCTTGAATATCTTGGTACCCATGGTTTTGATAATTTTCCATCCACCAATTGAAGTACCTAAAGCCATGGCAGTTGCTGCAGAAATTTTCACCCAGAGAGGAACCTCCAATTCCGTTTGGAAATTACCGGCAACGAGGGCAAATGTAATAATTCCCATAGCTTTCTGGGCATCATTCGTACCATGAGTGAACGCTTGGAAAGCGGTGGTGAAAATTTGTGTCCTTCGAAACCTGTTATTAAACTGATGCGGATTAGCATTAGCGAATATTTTCTTGAAGATGATCATAAGTATGTAGCCCACTACAAAGGCAATTAGAGGCGAGAACAGAAGCCCTTTCAGAATCTTGGTAAAACCAGATGCATTCAGCGCAGCAAATCCGGCAGAGGCCACCACTGCGCCAGCCAATGAACCGATAAGTGCATGTGACGAGGAGGATGGAATACCAACCGCCCACGTAAGTAAATTCCAAGTTATAGCAGCAAGTAGAGCGGCAATAACAATCTGAAGTCCATGTTCAAGCGTAGCTGGGTCAGCAACTTGTCCACCAATGGCCTTCGCTACCCCTGTGAAGGTCAAGGCACCTACAAAATTCAGTGTGGATGCTAGTATGATGGCTCTTCTTGGTGATAATGCACGCGTAGAAACCGAGGTCGCTATTGCATTAGCTGTATCGTGAAATCCATTAATGAAATCAAAAGAAAGAGCTAAGAATACAATAATTATCGTAATAATAAGTGCGCTGTCCATGTTTGCTCCTCTTTATGAATTACTCATTATAATGGATTCGATTGTATTTGCAACGTCTTCACAATCATCGGTTGTTGATTCCAGCATTTCATAAATCTCTTTTCGTTTAATGAGTTCAATAGGATCCTTAACATTACGGAAAAGCTCTGTAATACAGCTACGGAGTAGATCATCTGCATGATTCTCAAGCTCATTGATCTTAATCGTATGGATTCTGATTGGAAGAAGTTTCTTGGTGGACAGCAGACGAATAGCTTGATGAATTTCTAAAGCAGACTTATGTATGATATCTGCGAATTGATTAATGGGTAGATCATATTCCGTTACTTCGTACATTTCAAATCTAGAAGCACACGCCTCAATCCCATCCAATACATCGTCCATGGACGAGGCTAATGCGACAATATCCGCCCGGTCTATAGGTGTAATGAATGTTTTGTTTAAGGCTGTGTATATGGAATGCGTATACTCATCTCCAATATGTTCAAACTCTTTCATTTCCTTTGCAAAAATCGCGATCTGTCCGTGTTGTTGGATACCTGCAACAAACCTTTCGGATGTTTTTAACAGGTTGTCAGATATATTCTCCAACGTCTCGAAGAAAAAATCTTTTTTCTTGAATGCCACTAGGAAAACCCCTTTGTATAAAAATGTCGAAAACCCAACGAACTTATATTAGCACAATGCGGGTGTGTATTGTAAAAGAATTTGTGAACGTTCTTAATATAGACTAAAAATAGTCGAAATTATTCTTCTTTAAATCAATAAATGCACTATCTCAAGTAGGAGATAGTGCATTCAAAGGTTGGCTTACACAACACCCTGAGCAATCATGGCATCAGCAACTTTGACAAAACCTGCGATGTTGGCACCGACAACCAGATTACCGGAATATCCATACTCTTCAGCAGCAAACACACTACGTTCATAAATGTTCTTCATGATTTCGTGTAGCTTAGCATCTACCTCTTCAAAGGACCAGGAGGTTCTCATGCTGTTCTGGGCCATCTCAAGCGCTGACACGGCAACACCACCTGCATTGGCTGCTTTACCTGGACCGAACAAAACCTTGTTGTCCAGGAACACATCAATCGCTTCTAGAGTGGATGGCATGTTAGCACCTTCTCCAATAGCCTTAACACCGTTAGATACAAGAAGCTTGGCTGACTTCTCATTAATTTCATTCTGAGTGGCGCATGGTAGAGCAATATCACAAGGAATGGACCATATTCCATCACAACCCTCAGTGTACTTTGCACTTGGGTGTTCCTTTACATATTCAGAAATTCTTTTGCGTTCAACTTCTTTTAATCGTTTGACGGTTTTGAGAGAAATACCCTTAGGATCATAAATATATCCGTTAGAATCACTACAAGCTAACACTTTCGCACCAAATTGTTGAGCCTTCTCTATTGCATAGATCGAGACGTTGCCCGAACCAGAGACGATAACTGTACTATCGTTAAAGCTTAAACCTTTACTTTCCAACATCTCGTTGACAAAGTACACACAACCGTAGCCAGTTGCTTCCGTTCTGGTGAGGCTTCCTCCATAAGTAATACCTTTGCCCGTTAGGACACCAGCTTCATTGCCGCCACGAATCCGTTTATATTGTCCGAACATGTAACCTATTTCTCTCGCACCTACTCCGATATCGCCAGCGGGAACGTCAATGTCCGGGCCAATATACTTTGACAATTCGGTCATAAAGCTCTGGGTAAACCGCATAATCTCATTATCCGATTTACCTTTCGGATCAAAATCAGAACCACCCTTACCACCACCGATAGGTTGGCCCGTCAACGAATTTTTAAAAATTTGTTCAAATCCCAGAAATTTAATGATGCTGATATTGACGGATGGATGGAATCGCAGCCCACCTTTGTAGGGTCCTAGAGCACTGCTAAATTGCACACGGTAACCACGATTGACTTGAACTTTACCACTGTCATCTGCCCATGAAACCCGGAATGCAATCATTCGCTCTGGTTCAACGATTCGCTCAAGAATTGCCAAATTCATATATTTGGGATGCTTAGCAAGAACAGGGACTAGTGAATCAAGAATTTCTTTAACGGCTTGATGGAATTCAATCTCATTGGGATCGCGTTTCTTTACATTATCAAATACAGATTGAACGTATTGTTGGGCTGATATAAGGTTTGTTTCGATGATATTAAGAGTTTTCAACGTATAGGATCTCCTTTTAAGTTAATATTCTAGAGTAGTTCACGTCGCAACTGTTCTGGTGATTTGGGTGATAAATAGGAATAAGGAATATCAAACACGGTCTTAGCTCCTGTTTGACCTTCGCGATTCAAGCGGTATACCGCTCTCGCATAGGCCACCAAGACACTAGCCGTAAATTCCGGATTGCTCTCGAGCTTCAAACCAAACTCGATGATTTGCCTCGTGGAATCACCAGTAATTCCACTTCGGATTACAAAACCACCGTGTGGCATCTGGCTGTGTTCGTTTTGTAGTTCAGCTTCAGTAATAAATGTAACTGTGGTGTCATAATCAGCAAAATAATTCGGCATAGAAACAATCGTATTCCGAATTTGCTCCTCATTAGCCCCTTCTTCTGTTACAACATAACAATGACGAAGATGTTTCTCACGTGTAGACAATTCTGGTGTTTCACCTGAACGTATGAGCTCGATTACTTCTTGGACAGGAACTGTATATTGCACACCGTTTTTCACGCCTGGGACTCGTCTAATCGCATCTGAATGACCTTGACTTACTCCTTTGCCCCAGAAGGTGTAATCTGTTCCTTCAGGAAGAATAACCTCGGCTAACAATCGATTGAGCGAGAACAGCCCAGGGTCCCATCCAGTAGATATAACACTTAATGTTCCTGCTTGTTTTGCCGCTTTATGAACCGTATCGTAAAACTCAGGGATTTTTGCGTGTGTATCAAAGCTGTCGACCGTATTGAACATACTCGCTATGACTGGTGTTTGTTCAGGCAGATCTGTTGCTGAACCACCGCACAAGATCATCACATCAATTTTCCCTGAATATTGGTCAATTGTGGAAATATGTTTGAACAGGACTCCTTCCTCTCTGGTTAATTGTTCAGGTTGCCTCCTAGAGAAGACTGCGACTAATTCGAAATCATGATTGTGTGATAAGGACTTTCGTACACCTCTCCCAAGGTTTCCATATCCGACTATACCTACTCTAATTGACATAATGAAGGAATCCTCCTGAAAGATTTTAATGGCTAGCGCTAGCTACCGAAGAAAGAATCGTAAGCTACGTTTTTGAACTTCTATACTAATTATAATTATCTAACATGAAATGTAAACTAGCGAATTTGTAGTTTTGATGTCGAATTGCAATCATAATAAAAAGAAACCAGATAATCCAGGTTCCTTTTCTAGAAATTCTATTATTAATATCCAAAATATTGATCAACCGCTTTAACTAGAGCTACTGAAAATTTATCCTGCATCTTCTTATCCTTTAGTATCTTCAGATCCGAAGCATTGGTCAAGACTCCAAGCTCTATTAGTACTGAAGGCACTGAATTCATTCTGTTTACGTAATAATTTTTATTCCGTACTCCACGATCCGTACTTCCTATGACAGGTTGAACATTGGAGTGGATGGAGTGCGCTAAACTTTTACTCTCTTTTGAGAAAGGATTGATATGGCCATCAAGGTCATCTCTATCATTATAGAAGACTACTGTCCCTCTGAATTTCTTGCTCGGATTAGCATCAGCGTGAATCGATATGAAGATATCACCTTTTACTTTCTTAGAGAATGTGGCACGACAGTCTAATTCATCATAAATTTTCTTATAAGACATACAAGAGTTTTTCTCACTTCTAGTTAAGTGAACGATATAACCAGATTGTTCTAGTGATTTCTTGGCTTTCATCGTATATTGCCAAACTAATACACTTTCATATGTACCGTCCTTTGCAATAGCGCCTGGATCCTTACCGCCGTGCCCTGGATCAAGAACAACAATCTTCTTAATTCCTAGATTCGTAACCGTATTCGCATTCACTTGTGCGATGGTTAAATACTGTAGAGAGACATAACCTGTTGACCCATTGTGTGAGATTGTCGCCCATTCATCGGATTGATCTAAAACCTCTATCTCTGACTCATTAGGGAGCTTACCTATAATTTCCTCTTCTATTGAAGGACCCTTACGAATGTTAAGATTCCCACTCGAGAGCTTGACGGTACCGATCCATATTAATTCTGAAGGTGCTTCCTGCGTGACGTTCTGCTCAAGAATGGTTTCCTCTGCGACGACTAGTGCTGGCTGTAATAAGAGAATCATGGCTACTAGAATAATAGAGAGCGGCTTCTTGATCTGCATTCGTTGTAAATTCCTCTCCTCTGTTAAGAAATTTCGTTCTAGCTGTTTAGACGCGAAAAATCTCGAAAAGGTGCGGAATTTGGAAGATAATTTATTGTTTTTTATAATTCACATATTATACCTTAAGAATTCCATATAAGTAATCAACAGAACGCATCGCATATACGAATTGCTTCGGATGCCCATTCTGGAGCACAACGAGACAAGGAACACTAGCAACCTGCCATGAATCACGCAGAATAGGTGCATAGTT
>JBBDTA010000019.1:0-3838 GCA_040904605.1 Paenibacillaceae bacterium | reverse complement strand
AGATCATTTACATAGTGAATCTTTGCCGATACCCGCACCTTTTACATAATTCTTCAACGACTTCTCTACGGGAAAATCCATTATAAAGATTGTTCGCTCTCTCCCCTCCAACAATATCGGAGAAAGGTGTATGGTGGATATTGCCCAGATTAATGACACCCTCACCATCCAAACAGCATGGAACAACAGTTCCATCTACAAGAATAGCTGCTTGATTCCGCAGTGCATGACAGAACCCTTTTCCCTCATCTTCTGCTTCCGTTAGCTTAGGCCACTTGAATTCATGATCCTGATTCAGATATATGCGATCTGTAATTCTTAATCCTTTACCACGGATGAATTTCTCCTCAATTCTGTAATTAAGGTTAAAGGCTTGCTCAATATATTCTAGAGTTCGTCTGTTTCTATTACGCTCTGCATTCGTTGCATTATCTTGATCGAGATTCCATAGTCTCAAGGAAATGAGTATATCTGATTGTTCTACAGCTTCTTTGGCAAAAGAAAGTATACTCGATATATACCCTTCCCGATTCGTAGACCCTTCATGACCATCAAAGCTGTGTAGCGAAAAATTGATTTGCCTCAAAGCCGGTTTCTTAAAAATTCGATGCTTGGCTTTATTCAATAAAGTGCCGTTCGTAGTCAAGTTTACATGAAAGCCCTTCTCATAGCTTAAATCTAATAACTCATCAATTTTGGGATGAAGGAGCGGTTCACCCTTCACATGATAATAAATATGATTCGTATGTGGTTTAATCTCATCGAGAATTTTACTGAAAGCATCAACCTTGATAAAATTGGCTTGTCGTTCTGTAGGAGGACAGAAGGTACAGGACAAATTACATACACTAGTTATCTCGATATAGAACTTCTTAAATTTTTTCAATGGAATAACCCCTAAAGTTATTGTTGGATGTAAAGCTTGGTATTTAGTTATTCTAGCATAGACCTTTAATCGAAGCATCCTCTGTAAATCATGTAAGCGTATACATCAACCTTTCTCATTGTCTTTCTTTCTAAATCTTTGTTTATATCTATTTTATAAAGACAGCACATTCTCTCTCTACTCTACTATGTTAGAATAATTAATAATCATATACATCAAAATTCTGAGGAGTGAAGAACCATTCGAAAAGCTTATTTAATGTGTGTGTATATACTCTTGCTAACCCTACTACCCATCCAGACATGGGCGCTAGACTTAGATAAAGACCGTTTCGACCATATGAACTTGCTTATTGATAATGAACCTTTGCAATTGGATGACCCCGCATATCTTAGAGACGGACGTCTATTCATCCCGGTAAGAAGTATTGTGGAAAGCTTGGGTGGAACGATAAATTGGAAGTCTCACGAGCAACAGATTTTTATATCAACCGCTTCTAATGATACATTGATGTTTACTATCGGCAAATACGAAATGCTGTTTAACGAGCGTGGATATATTATGGATGTAGAACCCTTCATGCTCGAGGACAGAATATATATCCCCCTGAGACATGTAGCTGAATTTCTACATACTGATGTAGCTTGGGATGCTACTACACTTACTGCATCGTTCAATAGGATTCCATTATATACGGTTGAAGAAGGCGATAGTGTCGCCTCAATCAGTAAGAAATTCAATCTATCTGAATCATTATTATTAGAACGTAATTCAAACATCGATGCAGATTGGCAAACCGGCGATATTCTAAAAATCTCAATACCTTATATTATGGAACACAAATTAGCAGCCCCAAAACCAGTATCTGTTCTTGCAGCCAAAAGTATTGAATCAAACCCGGACTATATACTGTTGGCGAAAATTATTCAAGTTGAAGCTGGGTATGAATCCTATCAATCTCAACTAGCTGTTGGCAGTGTTATTATAAATCGAGTGAATGACAAGAGATTTCCCAATACGATCCGTGAAGTGATCTATCAGCAAGGTCAATTTCCACCAGCTCACAATGGATTGCTTGATAAGAGTAAACCAAATGAAAGTGTTCTGCGTGCAACTAAAGCGATAATGAACGGTGAGAATAATGTAAAAGGTGCACTCTATTTCTATAATCCTAAAGTCACAAAGAGTAAATTCTGGAGTAGCCGAACATTGGTTAAAGAAATTGGAAACCATCGATATGTCAAATAGCCATGGCTGCTATACGGCTACGCAGTTCCAAAAGAAATTCTGATAAGAGAAGAAAACCGTGCAACGGATGCACGGTTTTCTTTCTATAGGTACTATATGAATGATTTTATGCTTGATAGAAATTACGAATCCAACGATGAGTCTTCAAGGTCTGAAGCTGATCTTGGGACAATCCAACTCCATCGCTTACTTGCATGTTACGTTCCACATTACGTATCGATCGCATGCCCGGAATAACTGTGGATACAGCAGGTTGACTCAGAATGAATCGTAGTGAATATTCTGCTAAATCCTCAATGGATATGTTAAGATCTGTGGCGATCTTCAGAACACGATCATAAACCTCATGTTTACGATCTCCACGGAAATAACCGTTGCGGAAATCACCTTCTTCGAATATCGTTTCAGGTGTAATTCTTCCTGTCAGACCACCCTCATCTAATGGAACGCGGACAATAACACCCACGTTATACTTCTCACAAGCGGCCAACAGCAGGTCCTCTGGACTCTGATCGAAAATGTTATAGATGACTTGGACTGTGTCCACGATACCTGTTTCAATTAATTTTATAGCATTGTTAGGTTGATGATCGTTAATAGATACACCGAAGAAACGAATCTTTCCTTGTTCCTTAAGCTTTCTTACTCCTTCTAACCAATTGCCTTGGTTCACCCATTCATCTGACCATACATGAAATTGCTGGATATCAATCGTATCTAAACCAAGGTTTCGAAGACTAGTTTCTGTCGAACTAATAACATGATCTGCAGGGAATGTCTCTTCCGCTCTTACACCAGCACGAGCAGGCCACTGACTATTCTTCGGTGGAATTTTAGTAGCGACATAGATCGGTTGTGTATGTTCTCTTACTACCTGTCCAACAATCTTCTCGCTATGACCATTACCATAACCAAGCGCTGTATCAATAAAATTGAGACCTAGTTCAATGGAACGATTCAATGCTTGGATGGACTCATCATCGGATGCACCAATCCATGAAGTCTTGCCGATTCCCCATGCCCCATAACCAACTTCAGAGATCTTCAACCCTGTCTTACCTAGTGTTCTATAGTTCATTGTAAACCCCCATCTTATACGAATCAGATTAGTAAAGGATACCTCTAATCCCTTACTCCTTATTCATTATATAAGAAGTAGTAAGGTAATATAAGGACTGAAAAAGTTTAAAGTTACTAATAACAAAGTAAGTGTCTAGCCCCTTATAAGATTAATCTCAACCTACACCGAATAAATCTAATGTTACTTGTTGATTCATCTTAGGCTTGCGATTCCAGAGTCTGTTCACATAAGGAACACCTCTGACAATAAATTGTTTCATAATGAAAGAATACCGTTCGTGCTGTGATTGAAGCTTACTGTGATACAGAATCTCAGCAAGTTCATCGATAAGTACCTGTTCTTCGGCTAGGATAATATCCTGACGTTCGATCATAATAATGGATCCGTCCTTCTGCTTAACTCTAAAGCTTAAGCTCTTGTACTTGCCAGTTGGGTTTGAATCGATAATTGCTTCAACTTCCACCTTCTCCTGCTTCGAAAGCCACAAAGCAAAGTTTTCCATATCAATCACTCCAATACAATAAATAGGTTGAAGTAAACTCCGATGTATGTCTATATTTTTATTATACAGGAACATACGTTCTTTGTCTATCTTCATTTTCTTTATTAGAATTCGATTGACT
>JBBDTA010000018.1:2712-10933 GCA_040904605.1 Paenibacillaceae bacterium | reverse complement strand
GATTAACGGCTATAAAACTCAACGATTTGTTTCTCGTCGATTTCTTGTGGTAATTCTGCACGCTCAGGAAGACGAAGAAACTTACCTTCCACTGCTTTCTCATCATACTCAAGGTAAGGATGAAGGTAGTTGCGGTTAGCAACAGCTTCCTTCACATGTGTAAGACCGCGACTTTTCTCGCGCAAGCCGATAACGTCACCAACTTCACAAGTGTAAGAAGCGATATCTACTTTCTTACCATTAATGGTAACGTGACCATGGTTTACTAACTGACGAGCGCCTGCGCGTGAGTTCGACCAGCCTAAACGATAAACTAGATTGTCTAGTCGACGTTCTAGTAAGATCATGAAGTTTTCACCGGCAATACCCTTCATATGGGACGCTGTAGTGAACAGGTTGCGGAATTGCTTCTCACCTAAACCATACATATGGCGAAGCTTCTGCTTTTCTTGCAATTGAAGACCGTATCCACTGATTTTCTTGCGTTGTCCTGGACCATGTTGGCCTGGAGGGAATGCACGTTTAAGTTCTTTGCCAGAGCCACTAAGGGAAATTCCTAGTCTGCGACTTAATTTAAATTGCGGTCCTGTATAACGAGCCATAAGAATAGTTGCTCCTTTGTTTTGTGAATTTAGGTGTAAGATTGTTGTAGTAACTAAGGTGGTGCTGTGCCTGTAAATTGCCATGTGAAGGATCTATTTGATCTTCATGCATGAGGATAGTTCAGCCGCTGTCCTTACGCCGCAAAAACAGTGAGGGTGACACAATTCCGTCCTCCGTACTTCGACTTCTAATTTTATAAGAATAAGACTAGATTTGTCAAGCGAAAACGATTGTAAAAGCCGTATGTAGTATAGTATGATATCTTTATAGGTTCAAGACGGATTTACATACAGTTTTAATAACATCGATTGAACAGGTAATCATGAATTGAAGGGGTCAATTCCGAATGATCGACCTAACGCAAGAAGAATGGATCGGAATACGTAATCTCTTTCGAGATTGGGTTGCCGCTTCAGTAGTAGAGATGGAAATAACTAACTGTTGTGTTCTCTTGCTTGATCAACATGGTTATGTTCTTGGAAATTATAATAATCTGAAACTGCACAACCAGACGGAAGTTCTGGAGCTGTTGAGTGTGGGTACTTGTTTATTGGATTCTCTTCATACTGATCAAGCAATAGCAGCCTCAATCCATTCCGGTCAACTAGAGTGGAATTCGATGGAGCCTCTATTCCAGAATCATACGATCGAAGCAGCATCTGCCGCATCAACCTCTCCATTGTCTGCTGATTATCCGAGGGCTTGGTTGGGATTCATTTCGTTTGAACCTTTATGTGCTGTTAAAGCAACCTTCAACGCATTAAAGCACTCCTTTGCGAAGGATTTGGAATTATCTGTAGAGCGAAAGAACAGTGAGAGATTAAACCTGCTACTGGACATGGGTAGAGCCTTTCATGGCAGAATAGATGTCAATGATGTCCTGAATGAAGTCATCGCATGGATGATTCGCAAATTTCCAACCGAGGAATTCGATTTGTTATTATCGCAGGATCATAATAGCTTGATTAGCCCAGTTAAACCATTGGTTATTCAGCATCCTGAGAATGATTTAAGTAGTCGTGTATTCTTGGAGGGGTCTCTGCTTGTTGAAGTGAAAAATTCAGGTGAACCAAGTGTATATACCGAGGTTGCTGCTCCTCTTAAAGGCAAGCAAGGCATATATGGTATTCTTCATGCGAATTTATTCGGACAAGAGATCACCGAAGATGATATCGCGTTCATATCTATGTTAGCTGATAACGCTGGAAAGGCCTTCGAGGTCGCTAAGCTATATGAACAGTCTAATTCATTGATTGGTGAATTAAGAATCATTAATGAAATTACCAAGCGATTGAATAAAAGTTTACAGTTGAGTGAGATATTCCGATTTGCATGTGATGAATTAACCCAAATTTTTACCGCTGATTATTGTTGTATTCTACAGATTGATGATGTGAAATCTAATCTAGTTGTACAGGCTAGCAATGCAGAATTATTAGTTCATGAGAAATTTGATATTCATTATGGCTTTGCGGGGAGTATATGCTGTTCCAAGGAACCTATCATCATATCAGACTATCAATACAACAAGAATGTGGAATCTAAATTAATGAATATCACACAAGCAAGATCATTAATTGGTTCACCTATAGTCATTAATGGGGATACTGTAGGGGCAATTCTGTTAGTTCATCGCAGACCAAACTTCTTCTCATACGATAATTTTAAGATGCTGCAGGTGCTCTCTGGTCATATCGGTCTTGCTATTACGAACGCTACGCTTCATTCGGAGATGCAACGGATGGTGATTACGGATCAGCTTACAGGACTATACGTTCGTCATTATTTATATGAACAAATACAGCTGTTGCATAAGAAAGAGTATAATGGTTCGTTAATTGTTCTAGACATTGATGACTTCAAGAAAGTTAATGATAATTACGGACATCAGGTTGGTGATGAAATCCTGATCAAGGTAAGCTCTATCATCACTCAGTGCATCCGTGATACCGATATCGCTGCACGTTGGGGTGGAGAAGAATTCGCAGTATACTTACCACAGATGACTCGGGAGAATGCTTTTAAGGTTACCGATCGGATTCGTGAGCACATCTTTGAAGAGACAAGTCCAACCGTAACGATATCCTGTGGGATTGCTAGCTGGAATTGTGATGATGATCAGATCGGTGTGGATCATCTGTTCCACAAAGCGGATATAGCCTTATACCAAGCGAAGAAAGCGGGTAAGAATAAAATTCGCCTGAGCACCAAGTAATGATTTATATAAAATTGGAATAACTTCTTCTTATTCGGTTACGCTAACCGTTAATAGATACAGCGATAGGAAAGGAAGTTGTATGGTTGAATATGAGCAGATGGCTCACTAATATTGGATTCGGCAGCTGTGCTGCCGTTTTCTATTTGTTGATCAGTGGATGTACAATGAGCGAAGTCCATACAGATCCAAATGAGTTATTCCACAGCACGCTAAACCAGTTATCTATAGAGCGTTATGTTATTCAATGGGAAGACCCAGGATCGGTAATTAGCCAGCACTCCATGAATATAAACTGGAATCCACTAGAGCATTCAGAACGGTTTCAGAATGGTGAGTCCATAATCACAATTGACCAAGAACAATCCGATCAACAAGCCATTGTATTGTCGGTTATTCTGGGCAAGCAGACTGCAAAAGAAGTACTGCTTGATCGATTAGACAATCAAATGAATGAAATTCGGACGGAAATACCTCTTGTTATTGAGTCTACGGATCATCAATTATCCATAGACGAGAAGGCAAGAATGAATAATGAGATTAAGGAATATATCGATCAAGCAGATCGTCAGCTATTAGAATGGCTAGACACATCTCAAGTAAATTCTACGATGCTGCTCTGGGTAGACCGAAGCACCAAGAAGCCCTTCAGACTTAAATTTAACACAATCATCGACTATATGAATAATGGTCAGTCGGTGAAGGAATCGTTAATGGACAGCTTCCTCATTTCCTAGAAAGGTTGTAGAATAATGATGATTCTATAAATTCTAATTCAGAAAGAAGGAGTTATAAGAGATGAGAGATCCTCGGATGCAAACACTAGCTAAGAATCTAATCGAATATTCAGTTCGAATTCAGCCTGGAGAGAATATATGGATTGACATGATTGGTACAGAACGAGAGCTTGTAAACTGTCTAATAGAAGAAGTTTATGCTCGAGGTGGTCGACCATTCGTTGAATTGAGTGATCGAGCTGTGCTTCGTCATATTCTTCAGGGTGCAACTCAGGAGCATATGGAGCAGTGGGCTGACTTGGACCTGAATAGAATGAAGAATATGCAAGCCTACATAGCGATCCGTGCAGGAGAGAACGTTAATGATCTATCTGATGTTCCGAGCTCGAAGATGAAGTTATATGATGTGCATTATAGACATCCGGTGCATCTCGAACAACGGGTGAAACGAACGAAGTGGGTAGTATTACGTTACCCTAATGCTTCTATGGCTCAATTAGCGAATATGAGTACATCTGCATTCGAGGACTTCTATTTCAATGTATGTAATTTGGATTATGGGAAGATGTCGCGGGCAATGGATCCTCTAAAAGCTCTGATGGACCGTACGGATCGTGTGAGAATTGTCTCTCCAGGCACAGATTTAACCTTCTCAATCCATGGTATATCCTCCGTTAAGTGTGATGGTAAACGGAATATCCCAGATGGCGAAGTGTACACGGCACCCGTTAGAGATTCTGTGCAAGGAACAATACACTACAACACACCTTCCGTTTATGCAGGAGTAACCTTTGAGCATATACAATTCCGCTTCGAGGATGGGAAGATTGTTGAAGCCACTAGTAATGATACAGACAGGTTGAATGAAGTGTTGGATTCCGATGAAGGCTCCAGATATATTGGTGAATTCAGTATAGGCTTCAATCCTTTCATTCTGAAACCAATGAAGGATACATTATTCGATGAGAAGATTGATGGCAGTCTGCATTTCACTCCGGGTCAAGCTTATGAGGAGGCGGATAATGGGAATCGTTCATCTGTTCATTGGGATCTTGTTCTTATTCAAAGACCAGAATTCGGTGGTGGAGAAATTTGGTTTGACGATGTGTTAATTCGTAAGGATGGTCGTTTTGTTATATCAGAGCTGGAGCCGCTCAATCCAGAAAATCTGAAGTAAGATGATAAATGGATATCATTTTGGAAGATTGTCCAAATTCCTCAGGCGTATTTTGTAAAATCTTCACTTGCGTGCTTTCGTCTTCCACGTTATCATGAATGAGAAAACAGTTCATGATGAACTGAATATTGGAGGGATAGACCATGTCTGATAAGAATGCAGCAATTGTGGAAATTTCTCAAACAGCCAATCGATTTACATCGTCTATTGTATTAAAGTTTGAGAACAAGTATATCGATGTGAAAAGCATACTTGGATTGTTCACTACATTGATTAATACGAGTCAGTATGAGTTGCATGTGCATGGACCTGATGAAGCGTTGGCTAAAGAAACTATGTTAGAAGTATTCGGCAAGCATAATCTTAACATTAAATTAGCAGACTAGAACACCTGAAGCTTATTAATGTTCATTCGCCATAACAACCCGTCCTCCACAACAAGCTTTCGTTGATGTGAGGGTGGGTTGTTATATGTTCATTTGATTGGTTCATCTACTCTTGTGTTAAATTTCATTATCGTCTAAACTACATATAAGTACTGCATCATGCTGATATTGTCAAGCAAGGGGGATTTACATGTCAACGTATGTTCCAATGGATTTATATACAACAGCTTTATCTCTTCTCCAAGAGGATGCAGATAAGATAGAGAAGTTGATTGAGGTTCAGATGGAGACATTAACCAACCGTCGCTGTCCATTATACGAAGAAGTGTTGGACACACAGATGTACGGTCTATCGCGTGAAATTGACTTCGCTGTTCGGGCGGGGCTCATTCAGGAGCAACGAGGTAAAGATATTATTAGCAAGCTAGAACGGAATTTAGCTCAGCTTTATGAAGCATTAAATTATAGTAAGCAACAAGGTGGTTTTCTATAAGCCTTAGCTTATCTAGTCTAATAAATTAAACGCAAAGAAGAGGGCAGGAGCTGCCCTCTTCTTTGCACTTCATCGTACTAAGCTTGATCATTTAACGCATAGGGTTTAAATCATATAGAAAGCTATGGCAAGAATAATATAAACCGCGAGAAGGAGGACGCCTTCGTACCAATTCGTATTCCCATCTCGGGATATCGACTTGGCAATGAATACCGATACACCGATAGCGACTAGCTCCGGCACAGTGAATATAATATCCATTGTATTACCAAACATCCAACTAATTATTATGAGCGCTGGAGCTACGAATAGAGCAATCTGCAAGCTGCTGCCAATAGCAATCTCAACGGCAGCCCCGATCTTATTCTTCGAGGCGAGCATAATTGCTGCACTGTGCTCAGCTGCATTACCTACAATGGCAATGACGAATGCGCCTACGAACAGCTCTGACCAACCAAATCTTTCGGTTAACACTTCAATGTTGCCAACCAGCCACTCACTGACTAGGACAACTATACCGGTTGCTAAGATAAGGTACAAGATGGATTTCGTTTTTCCCCAAGCGGGTTCACTATGTTCAATAGCTAGATCTGACATCTCGTCTTTGTGGGTAACCATGGAGAATAATAGCCACAGTAGGTAGGCTATGATGAGGATCCCGGCAATCAGTAAGCTGAAGCTCTTGGTTTCAGAAGGTGTTAATACGATCATAGCGGGAATGAACAGTGCAATGACAGCAAGCAGCATCAATGTTGCATTATGCCCAGCTAACATGACATTGAATTTCTGAATCTTGAATTTTAATCCTCCAACCAGTAAACTTAATCCTAGAACAAGCAGCATGTTCCCTATAATTGAACCAGTGATACTAGCCTTTACCATGTCAAAATGACTACTCTTCACAAGGAAGATTGCGATGATGAGCTCTGCAGCATTACCGAAGGTGGCGTTCAGAAACCCGCCCATACGTTGACCTGCATAATGTGCTACACTTTCAGTAGCCTTACCGAGAAATCCAGCTGCAAATACAATGGTCAGTGCACATAGAATAAACTGAAGAGTGCTATCCTGATGAGTGTAATGGGCGAAGCCGCTAATTACAAACAGAGCAGCGAGTGTTATGAAGAACAATTTTGATTTCAAAAATGATTCCCTCCAGCAATAAAATAGTTTAATCTGTGAACGAGCAACTTTATTGTAGCGAATTCATTCATAAAAGAAAAGCTGGATCAAAAACTTAGCATATGCTTACGAACTATTCTTATCGACCACTAGCGTGGTCATCAAAAATTTTTAGGAGGTATTCATCATGGATTTAAAACTAAAAGGGAAACGAATCGTTGTTACAGCTGCTAGTAAAGGTCTAGGCAGGGCCATATCTGAACAACTCGCTATGGAGGGAGCTTCGTTAATTATAAGCAGTCGGAGTGAGGAGTCCATTCAGCAGTCCGCAAAGGAGCTTAGAAGCCGCTACGGTGTCGAGGTGTTGGCATTAGTAGCTGATGTCTGTAATCCAGAACACATCCGACAGATGATTGCTCAATCGAAGGAGCGCTTTGGTAAGGTGGATGGGTTAGTCTGCAATGCAGGTGGACCACCTAGTGGCAGCTTCTTATCCATGAATGATGAACAATGGGAGAGCGCATTCCAGACGACCCTAATGAGTGTTGTACGATTGGTACGAGGCTTCTACCCATTGATGCAAGAGCATGGAGGGCGTATTCTTACAGTGGCTTCGTCATCCGTTCGATTACCAATTCCAGGCTTGGTATTATCTAATGTATTCCGTACGGGAATATCCGGATTGATGAAGACATTAGCTCAGGAGCTAGCAGCCGATCGAATTCTGGTCAATACCATCTGTCCTGGACGGATTGCAACGGATCGATTAGCGGAACTCGATCATGCTCAAGCAATCAGAGAGCATCGTTCCATGGATGATATTCGTCATAAGCTCGAGAAGGAAATCCCACTCGGAAGGTATGGAACACCTGAAGAATTTGCTACATTAGCAGCATTCTTATTATCCGAAGCTAATTCTTATATGACCGGATCCATCATCATGGCAGATGGAGGTATGGTTAAATCACTATAAGAGGGAAAGGTGTGAATTCGATGGAACAGCAACAAGGAGGAACAATTCGAATCTCCGACGACGTGGTTGCAACAATTGCTGGATTGGCTGCTTTGGAGACTCCAGGAATAGCCGCAATGTCAGGTGGAATATCAGAAGGGCTAGCCAAACGTATTAGCGGAAAAAATGTACATAAAGGTGTGTCTGTAGAGGTTGGTACGGAGGAAGCTGCTGTTGATCTGCGTATCATAGTAGAGTATGGGAGTAAGATCCATCAGGTATGCCGGGCGCTTCAAGAGAATGTAAAGGAATCACTTGAAGCAATGACCGGCTTACGTGTGGTGGAGGTTAATGTGAAGGTTGAAGGAGTAGCCTTCAAGGAGAAGGAAGAGCCAGTTCTTGACTTGACGAAGGTAAAGTAATTAAGAGCTGAGCCCTGCGGCAGAGCTCTTAATCTTCTCCACCTTATTATTCTCCCTAGATATACTAAGTAAGATGCCTACAGCAAACATGGTGGATAATAATGATGTTCCTCC
>JBBDTA010000018.1:0-2612 GCA_040904605.1 Paenibacillaceae bacterium | reverse complement strand
AAGCCCGCTCCTGTAAGCCCGCCATGACCAAGAGCATACAAAGATTGAATAGACTGAAGGCCGGAATCAAGAGGATCCTCCCATGGATTCATATATGAGGTTAGTCTTCGCAAGCGGTAGCTTGGCCTATTCGTGATATCTGCAGTCCACATCTCTACCAGAATCGCCGTAAAGAATATACTTGTTGCTATGCTCACTAGCCAGAATATATGTTTTTTCCTTGCGCCACCTACGATAATGACCAAGGAAGCTGTGATCATTAGGATCACCATAGAGCCTAGATCAGGCTGTAACATGATTAATAAGCCAACTAAACCCACCATAATAAGAAGAGGTAATAGTCCTGTTTTGAAATCCTTAAGCTTTTCACCTTTTCTGCCAATCATCACAGAAAGATAAAGAATGATACCGATCTTAGCAAATTCTGTAGGTTGCCCTCCGAAGGGTCCTATATTGAACCAGCTTTTTGCCCCATTACGTACTTCACCAATCATTAAAACAAGGACAAGTAAGAACAAGACGAACAGAAAAAAAGGTACAAACAGCTTTTTTACCTTGTAATAAGATGTATTCATGGTTATGAACATAACAAAAATTCCGATTATAGCCCATAACGCCTGTCGTTTTGTATAGGAGAGCGGATCATCCTGAAAGGTAATACTGTAGCTTGCGCTAAATACCATCACTAGACCAAAACCGATCAGTGCGAAAGTTAGAAATAACAGAAAAAAGTCTGGTGTTCCTCTTTGTGGGGGATTCATGGATAAACCACGGTTCCTTAGTTTAATTTAGTTTTGAGTTCGGATAATTTTTGCGTTGCAGCCTTCATGACATGCTCAGGTATAGCAGATGTATAGTCTAAACCATGTGGGAAAGAGACGCGACCTATGTAGGACTCCTCAATGGCCAGAACAGCATATGGATTTTCCAATTTACCTTCAACTGCTCTAGTACTAATACGCAGGAAATATTCTTCACCCTGTTGTTTATCTTCGAATTTGCAATCGTAGGTCGCTCTGTAGTGTTCCCATTGCCAACGCACGAAGCCTAATCCTGTGGTTACATCGTCCAGATGGCCTAATTCACTCTTTACACCGTTCAAGCCAGTATTCTCAATAATCATGGATTTTTCGTCCCCATTCGGATAATTTTGTGAAGCTTAAGCTTCATCACTCTATTCCTTTATGATAGTATGTTTGCATTCGATGTGCAAGCGGTTTGAACTGGATTTCGTCTAGTGTTTGCTGTATTGTAAAATTTATCATCATATAATTGATCTAAGGAGAACTCTCCATATGAAAAGTCGGATAAATGATATGCACCATTATTATGCAGACATGGTTCGTTGGCGGAGACAGCTGCATGAGTATCCAGAGCTCAGCTTTCACGAGCACCAAACCTCAGCCTTTATCCGTTCATTGTTAGAGACTTGGGGTATTGAGATCATCAGTGGTGCGCCGGGTACAGCTGTCATTGGACGAATAGTTAGTGAACGGTCAGGGCCTACAGTCGCATTAAGAGCGGATATAGACGCCTTACCGATTCATGATCAGAAGGATTGTGCGTATTCATCCAAGGTGCCGGGAATTATGCATGCATGTGGCCATGACGCCCATACTGCCATATTGCTAGAACTTGCACATTGGTTTACCGACCATCTAGATGCTTGGTCTGGTTCAATTCTATTCATCTTCCAGCACGCTGAAGAGGTATGCCCGGGAGGAGCGGCAGGGATCGTAAGTTCAGGTGTTCTAGATCAAGTGAATGTGATTTATGGCGTTCATCTATGGACCCCATTCCCAGCTGGTCATGTATACAGTGCGCCTGGTCCAATTATGGCTGCAGCCGATGAGTTCGAGATCGAAATTACTGGCAAAGGTGGACACGGCGGATTACCACACACCGCCATAGATAGTGTACTCATTGGATCTCATCTGGTTGTGAATCTACAATCCATTGTAAGTCGGAATGTTAATCCAACTGAACCCTGTGTAGTATCAGTAGGTATGATGCAAGCTGGTACAGCTTTTAACATTATTGCTGAGAGATGCCGTCTGAAGGGGACGGTCCGTACATTCAATGAAGAAGTAAGATTAGATGTTCAAGCTCGATTGGCACACATCGCCAATGAGACCGCTGCAATGTTCGGAGCACAGGCTGTTATAGAATATCGGGATGGATACCCTTCCGTAGTCAATGATGTTGCTGAAGCAAAGCGATTTGCCCATGTGGCAACAGCGGTTTTCGGAGCTCAGCAGGTTCATGAATCACCGCGAATTATGGCGTCTGAGGACTTTGCATACTATCTACAGCAGCTACCTGGTTGTTATATGTTCGTTGGGGCTGGCAATGAGGGGAAAGGGATCATTTATCCTCATCACCATCCTCAATTCGATATCGATGAAGAAGCCATGCGGCAGGCTGCGATATTGCTAGCGACAATGACTTTGGATTATATGCAGCAATTCAATGCCAATATTTAGGTTTACATGTGTAGTAAGCTGATACTTATGTATGGAAAGGTCTCCTTTGGGATAATCTATTCTCATTCCAAAACATAGCATATGCTTACGAAGTAGTTTTATCGACTGCTTGCGCAGCCATCAAAAACT
>JBBDTA010000017.1:0-10936 GCA_040904605.1 Paenibacillaceae bacterium | reverse complement strand
CAACTAGCACAAAAAATGTGCAAGTTGCCGGTCCGCGTGTGATTTGGGTGCCAACAAGCACAAAAAATGTGCAAGTTGCCGGTCCGCGTGTGATTTGAGTGCCAACTAGCACAAAAAATGTGCAAGTTGCCAGTCCGCATGTGATTTGGGTGCCAACAGCATGAATGCTTCTGCTTCCTTAGGTAAAACTAAAAAGCCGAATCAATTTTATAATGATTTCAACCGATGAAATTTTCTTACTGTACTACAATAATATAATACTGTTATATACACAAAATTTAAGTAATCCCTTTAAATACAGGAATTATTATTGTATAATTGTATAAACAGAATAATAAATTAATATAACAGATGATTAATTTAAATCTTTTATAGATGGAGTTGAGGGGTATGAGTAAGCACTATGCAAGTTTGAATGACATTGAGGCGCTGTCGATTCTGGATGAGGAAGGCAATGTGGTTAATGAGCGAGAGATGCCTGCAATCAACGACTCACAGCTCAAAGAGCTGATGAAGAGGATGGTGTTCACTCGGATTTGGGATCAGCGGGCGGTAAGTCTTGGTCGTCAAGGCCGACTGGGATTCTATGCGCCAGTATCAGGTCAAGAAGCATCGATGGTTGGTAGCCAATATGCACTGAAGAAAGAGGATTTCATTCTTCCTGGGTATCGGGATATCCCACAAATTTTCTGGCATGGGTTGCCACTGTATCAAGCGTTCTTATATTCTCGCGGTCATCAGCATGGTGGTCAGATTCCAGCAGATGTGAATGTGTTGATGCCGCAAATTATTATTGGTGCCCAGATTGTTCAAGCTTCAGGTGTAGCGATGGGACTGAAGAAACGCGGGAACAAACAGGTTGCTGTTACTTATACAGGGGATGGCGGTTCGTCTCAAGGAGACTTTTATGAGGGTATGAATTTTGCCGGAGTATTTAAGCTGCCAGTTGTATTCATCGTGCAGAATAATGGATATGCCATATCGACGCAGAGAATCAACCAGACTGCAGCCGGTGCGATCGCCCAGAAAGCAGTAGCGGCCGGTATCTCCGGCGTTCAGGTCGATGGGATGGATGTATTAGCTGTCTATAAAGCGGTGTTCGATGCTGTAGAACGGGGGAGGGCGGGAGAAGGTCCAACCTTAATTGAGACGTTGACCTATCGCTTCGGCCCACACTCTCTATCAGGTGACGACCCTACACGCTATAGATCCAAAGAAGAGTCCGGAGAATGGGAGCAGAAGGATCCGTTAGTCCGGTATCGCAGATTTCTGGAGAAGAAAGGTATATGGACGGAAGACGAAGAAACTGCAGTTATCGAAGAAGCCAAAGCTGCGGTCGCCGAGGCCATCAAGAAAGCAGATGAGATAGAGAAGCTGACAATTCCAGGCTTGCTGGATTCTGTCTTTGAGCATACAACACCTCAAGCCGAGGAGCAGAAGCGGGATTTCACTAGCGTACGGGAGGGGAAATAAACCATGGCTCAAATGACGATGATTCAAGCGATTACTGACGCGATGCGCATAGAGCTAAAGAACGATCCGAACGTACTCGTATTCGGTGAAGATGTGGGGCATTATGGCGGCGTGTTCCGCGCTACGGAAGGACTGCAGAAGGAATTCGGCGAGGATCGTGTATTCGACACACCCTTAGCGGAGTCTGGAATTGGCGGCTTAGCGATTGGACTCGGATTAACGGGCTACCGTCCGGTAGCAGAAATCCAATTTATTGGATTTATCTATGAAGCGCTGGACTCGATCTGTGGTCAGGCGGCAAGGATGAGATTTCGCTCAGGGGGTCGCTACCATAGTCCGATTACGTTCCGATCACCTTTTGGTGTTGGCGTGAAGGCTGCTGAATTCCACACGGATAACCTGGAAGGGTTGCTCGCTCAGACCCCCGGATTGAAGGTTGTCATCCCGTCTAACCCCTACGATGCCAAAGGATTACTCATATCGGCCATTCGCGATAATGATCCAGTCTTCTTCATGGAGCACATGAAGCTGTACCGTTCATTCCGAGCCGAGGTGCCCGAAGGTGAGTATACCGTGCCTATTGGCAAGGCCAACGTAGTCAGAGAAGGAACGGATGCAACGATCATCACCTATGGTGCGATGGTTCACACTTCGCTGAAGGCAGCTGAAGAAATCGAGAAGTCACGTGGTGCTCACATTGAAGTGATAGATTTAAGAACAGTGAGTCCGCTGGACGTAGACACGATTATTGCATCGGTAGAAAAAACAGGCCGTGCCATCGTCGTACAAGAAGCACAACGATTAACCGGTGTCGCAGCCGAGGTTGTCGCTCAGATTAATGAGAAGGCCATATTACGATTGGAAGCACCTGTTCTAAGAGTTGCTTCTCCTGATATCCTATTCTCTTTTCCGACGGTAGAGGATGAATGGGTACCGAATCCTGCACGTATTATAAAAGCACTACATGAGGTACTTGATTTTTAGAGAGGAGGTAATTCGGATGAGCAAATATGAATTTAAGCTGCATGATATCGGTGAAGGTATGCACGAGGGTGAGATTGTGAAGTGGCACGTGAAGCCTGGTGATTCGGTCGCAGAGGATCAAATTATCGTTGAGGTACAGAATGACAAGGCGGTTGTTGAGCTGCCCTCCCCTGTGAAAGGGATTCTGAAGGAAATCACCTCTCCAGAGGGTAAGGTTGCGGTAGTGGATGACTTGCTTGCCGTATTCGAGATAGAAGGTGCGGGTCATGCGACGGCTGAAGGTGATGCAGTAGCAGGTGAGGCGGCAAAACCTACGGAGACGGAGAAGCCTGTGGAACCAGTAATTGAATCGGAAAATAAAGCGGCACCAGCACCAGCACCAGCAGCATCAAAAGATGCACCCAAACCAACAAGTACTGTCCTAGCTTCCCCAAGCGTGCGGAAGCTGTCCAGGGAGAAGGAAGTAGACATCTCGTTGATTACGGGTACCGGACGCCATGGTCAGGTCACCAAGGAAGATGTGCTGGGCTTCAAGGATGGAACTGGCAAAGCTACTCCAAAGACAGACCCACAAGCTACTCTACCGAACGAAGGAGCAACCGCAGCTACGGTGAAGGTAGAGAAGGCCGCCACGACAACTGAAGCAGCTAGCTCTGTTCAACGCACAGAGGAACGTGTTCCATTAAAAGGTGTTCGCAAGGTCATCGCAGCAGCCATGGTCAAGTCCGTATACACAGCACCGCATGTAACCGTCATGGATGAAGTAGATGTGACGAAGCTGGTGGAATTCCGCGCGAGCATGAAGCCTCTCTCTGAGAAGAAAGGCGTCAAGCTGACTTACCTGCCGTTTATTGTGAAGGCACTCGTAGCCGCAGCTCGTGAGTTCCCTGCCATCAATGCTTCTCTCGATGATGATAAGAACGAGATTGTATATAAGCATTATTACAATATCGGCATAGCCACAGACACGGATCAAGGCTTGATGGTTCCAGTTGTCGCTGATGCAGACCGTAAGAATATATGGACGATCGCATCACAAATTACCGATCTAGCTGCACGTGGTCGTGAAGGCAAGCTTGCAATGAACGAGATGCGCGGCAGCACCGTCACGATAACGAACATTGGATCAGCAGGTGGCATGTTCTTCACTCCGGTGATCAATTACCCAGAGGCAGCCATTCTCGGAACAGGCCGTATCTCAGAAAAGCCAGTTGTCCGCGATGGGCAGATTGTGATCGGTCAGCTTATGGCGCTATCACTCAGCTTTGACCATCGCATCATTGATGGAGCTACAGCTCAGCAAGCAATGAATTACATCAAACAGCTGCTGGCAGATCCCCAGCTGCTGATCATGGAGGTGTAAGTGATGGTTGTTGGAGAAACTAGACATGAAGTGGATGTTCTTATTATAGGAGCGGGACCCGGTGGTTATGTTGCTGCGATTCGTGCGGCTCAGCTTGGTAAGACGGTTACTGTCGTCGATAAAGGAAAAGTGGGCGGTGCTTGTCTCAATGTTGGCTGTATCCCGTCCAAGGCGCTGATCTCGGCAGCCCATCACTACTCGTCGATTCAGCATGCTTCCGAAATCGGGATTAGTGCTGAAGGTGTGAAGGTTGATTTTGCTAGGGTTCAGGAATGGAAGAACAGCGTGGTCAACAAATTGACCGGCGGGGTAAAGTCACTTTTTGCAGGTAACAAGATTGAATTGGTCACGGGTGAAGTGTTCTTCACTGCAGAGGACGAGGTTCGTGTGGTGAATGGATATGAGGGTGCGCGGTATCAATTCCAGCATTGTATTATCGCTACAGGCTCCAGGCCTATTGAAATAAAGGGTTTCGCCTACGGCAAAAGGATTCTCTCCTCCACAGAAGCACTTGAACTACAGGAAATCCCGAAAAGCTTGGTCATTGTCGGTGGTGGATATATCGGTGTGGAGCTGGGGCAGATGTATGCTAAATTCGGGACAAAGGTAACGATTCTAGAAGGCATGAAATCCATTCTAGCTGGATTCGAGCAAGAAGCAACACGATTCGTGCTGCGTAACTTAAAGAAGCTTGGAGTAGAGATCGTTACTGAAGCCATGGCCAAAGGTGCCGTGCAAACCGACAATGAGGTCACGGTATCCTATTCAGTCGGCGGGGAAGATCAACAAGTCACTGCTGATTATGTCCTAGTGACGGTCGGACGTAGACCGAACACAGATGAGCTAGGGCTAGATGTGATCAAGATGAAGATGAATGAACGGGGTTATATGGAAGTCGATCAGCAGTGCCGCACGAATGTGGCGAATATATATGCAATCGGCGACTGTGTGCCAGGTCTGGCATTAGCACACAAAGCATCCTACGAAGGCAAGGTTGTGGCCGAGGTGATTGCAGGACAACCAAGCGCAGTGGATTACAAAGCGATTCCTGCAGTTGTATTCTCGGATCCAGAGATCGCTAGTGTGGGCTGGAATGAAGCCGAAGCGAAGGAGCATGGACATGAGCTTGTCATCGGGAAATTCCCTTATGCAGCTAATGGTCGAGCATTGTCAATGAATGCAGGAGAAGGGTTTGTTAAGATCATTGCGGACAAAGAGACGGAAATTGTGCTGGGTGCGATTATTGTTGGCCCAGAAGCATCCAATTTAATCGCAGAGATCGGTCTGGCTATTGAGCTTGCGGCTACCTTGGAGGATATTGCGCTCACCATTCATGCCCATCCTACATTGGGTGAGATGGTAATGGAATCCGCTGAAGGTGCACTCGGTAAGGCTATCCATCAGGTGAATAAGTAATATCAATATGTCACTTTTAAATTCCCACGGCGAAGTAAACTTTGATATAATCTTAGAGGATAATCCTTTTCACGCTAGTTAGGTGGATTGGATGAATCAGTGAATAAGCCGAGGTGAAGATAAGTATGGATAATCATGATGTCATTGGTCACAAATACGAGGAGCTAGGGAAAATTCTAGATTCTATGGGCAAGGTGATCGTTGCTTTCTCTGGTGGTGTAGACAGTGCGTTATTGCTGAAGGCTGCTTTAGATTTCTTAGGGCCAGAGCGGGTATTAGCGGTTACTGCGGATTCGGAGACGTACCCTGTGCGTGAGAAGCTAGAGGCGATTAAGCTGGCGAAGGAAATGGGTGCACCCCATGAGGTGATTCATACGAGTGAGCTGAATATTCCCGGTTATGCAGAGAATCCGACGAATCGTTGTTATTTCTGCAAGAATGAATTATTCTCACACTTACTCCCAATTGCTGAAGCTAGGGGCTTTGATGCCGTTCTTTTTGGTGCAATTGCAGATGATCTTGGCGAACACAGGCCTGGACTGACCGCTGCGCATGAGCGCGGTGTACGTGCTCCAATGATTGAAGCGGGCTTACGCAAGTCTGAAATTCGTCATCTATCGCGAAAGATGGGGCTTTCCACCTGGGATAAGCCTTCCTTCGCATGTCTGTCCTCGCGGATTCCTTATGGGGAATTGATTACGCAGGAGAAGCTATCAATGATCGACGCAGCAGAGGACTTCCTCATGCAGCTAGGCTTTCGTCAAGTGCGTGTTCGTCAGCACGATAAGCTTGCTAGAATTGAGGTTCCATCTGAGAACATAGCAGAGCTGACGGCTGTTTCCGAAATGGTTGACGCTAAGCTGAGAGAGATCGGCTACACCTATGTGAGTGTGGACTTGCGTGGCTATCGCTCCGGAAGCTTGAATGATGTGCTGCAAACGAATGCAATAGCCAAGTAAAATGAAACCCAATTCGCCTTTAAACGTAGTATGAACAGTTATACTTAGTAGTATGAACAGTTATGCTTAAGTGAATGCAATTATGCAGAGGGGGAGAAAAGAGCAATGAGTGTTTTTGACGAACAACGTCCCAAGTCAGTACCGCCAGAATTACCGCCAGGACTCATTCGTAAGATCATTATCGGTGTCATCATATTGGTTGTAGTTTTGTTCGGTTTCTCGATGTTCTATACCGTTGAAGAAGGTCAACGAGGAGCCATTCTTACTTTTGGTAAATTTACTGGTGAATCGGAATCAGGCCTTCACTTCAAGATGCCTTATCCTATTCAGAAGGTTATCATTCTAGATGCCAATATTACACAACGGATGTCTATCGGTTACCGTGAAACGGGCGGCGGAACTATTGCTGTACCGGAGGAATCCATGATGATTACCGGAGATGAGAATATCGTTTCCGCGGATGCCGTTGTGGAATGGAAGATCGCCGATATTGAGAAGTATTTATTCAACATTGACAATCCGGATGGCGTATTCTTGCGTAATGCAGCTATCGCTTCGATCAGGACAGTTATGGGCTCTAATAAGCTAGATTATGCGATTACGGAAGGTAAAACAAAGATTCAAGGGGATGTAAGAGCGAAGCTAGTTGAGTTGATGGATAAATACAATACAGGCATCACGATTATTGATTTGAAGTTCCAGGATATTGAACCGCCGGAAGGTGAAGTACAGCAAGCATTCCGTGATGTAACGAATGCTCGTGAAGAGAAGAACACCAAGATCAACAACGCGAACAAATATAAGAATGACCGACTTCCGAAGGCAAGAGGGGAAGCACAAGCCCTGATTGAGCAAGCGGAGGCTCAGAAGAAATCTCGTATTCTGAATGCTGTTGGTGACGTAGCACAGTTTAACGCCATCTATAACGAATATGTGAAGAATCCAGCGGTTACTGAGCGACGTCTCATCTTGGAGACATTAGAGAAGGTTCTACCTAATGCTCAAATTTTCATAACAGACAGTGCAGGGGATACGGTGAAATATCTACCTATTAATGAAATGCTGAAGCCATCAACGAAGGCTCCAGTCATTGAAGCGCCTACACAAGCACCTACAACAGGAGGGACCGCACAATGAGTAAGAATGTAATTATTACTACAGTTGTTATTGTCGTTCTGTTGATACTGGGTGCAAGCTCACTGTTTATTGTTGAACAAGGTGAATTTAAGGTTGTGCTGAAGTTCGGGGAAGCCGTTCGCACCGAGGAGTCACCAGGCTTACAATTTAAGATTCCATTTATCGAGAAGGTAACTAGCTATCCGAAGAGACAGATGGTCTATGATAGCAAGTCTACACCAATCTTAACCTTGGATAAGAAGCCTATCCAAGTGGATAATTACACAGTATGGCGCATTGTTGAACCTAAGCTATTCATTAAGACAGCAAGAACAGTGGAGAATGCTCAGTTGTTGATTGAGAATGCAGTATATAGCACGGTCCGTCGGAAATTATCAGAAATTGAGTACGGACAGATCATTAGTGAATCTACAGCTCGTGGTAACCTGAATCAAGATATTACTACAGATGTAGCTGGATTGATGTTATCTAATTACGGTATAGAAGTCAGTGATATTCGTATCAAGCGGACAGATTTACCCGAAGAGAACAAAGCGAGCGTATTCAATCGGATGATATCCGATAGACAAGCGATTGCAGCAAGCTACTTGTCCGAGGGTGATGAAGAATCCCGTAAGATTACTTCGAATGCAGATCGTCAAGCGACAGAGCTTCTAGCTGAAGCAGAAGCGAATTCGAAGAAGATCATCGCTGAAGGTGAACAAGAAGCAGCGAAAACCTATAATACAGCATATGGTAAAGATCCTAAGTTCTACAGCCTTTATCGGACATTGGAGAGCTATCTGACCTCATTCCAAGGTGAGCCTGTTATCATGATGCCAATTGATTCTCCATATGCGAGAATTCTGCTTGGACAGAGCGTAGAATAATTAGAAGAATGAACGAATAATAAAGACGGCTCATTATGAGCCGTCTTTATTCAAGGTGAGAACAATCGTATATGTTCTAGATCTATCTAGTCCACCTTCAATGTCTTCGACGGACTTTCTATAATCGTTCGGATGATCGAGACCTCTACACGCCTGTTGGCAGCCCGTCCTGCTTCTGTTGTGTTCGTCGCAATGGGACGATGTTCACCATAACCAACAGGACTAAAGCGGCTTTCATCGAGCTTGTTATTGCTGAGCAGAATATCCATGAAATTGTAGGACCGCTTCCAGCTGAGCATCCAGTTATCCTTGAACTCAGCTGTATTGATAGGTCGATCATCCGTATGACCAGACACGATGACTTCATACTGAGGGTATGTCACGAGCAAATTCGATATCGCCACAGCTAGCTTCTGCGCCTCTGTCTTGACGGTTGCAGCTCCTGAGGCGAATAGAGCATTATCACTAATTCTTAATACGAGCTGGAAATTGTTCAGCTCTGTTGTTAATTGTGCAGTAAGACCATTCTTAACAATATATTGATCAATCTTTTCTTTTAAATTTTCGAGCTGCTCGGTTTCTTGCTGGATTTTCTCCTGTAGATCCAGCTCTTCCTTCGATTTCTTCTTCTCATCGCCGTCGACTTTAACCTCGCCTAGCTCTCGCACTGTATCACCAACTGGAATGAAGGTGGAACTTTCGAATACGCCTGCGCCTCCACTCAAGACAGAGTTGAAGGATTGTGCCATATCTTGAAACTTGTGGGCATCTACAGAGCTCGAGGCGAATAGAACGATGAATAGGGCAAGCAGAAGAGTGAGCAAATCAGCGTAAGGGATAAGCCAGGTTTCGTCCATATGCTCCTCGTGATCGTGAGCTTTAACCTTCTTAGCCATCGATAGCTGCCGCCTCCCTCTTACTCTCCTCAGCACGTTCGGTTGGTGTTAGGAAGATAGCTAACTTCTGGCTAATGGCAATAGTGGATACCCCCGACTGAATGGATAGTAACCCTTCTACCATCATCAGCTTGATTTCATTCTCATTCTTCGACAAACGTTTCAGCTTATTCGCGAAAGGATGCCACAGTACGTAACCAGTAAAAATCCCCAGTAAAGTCGCCACGAAGGCTGCGGCAATAGAGTGCGCCAATTTATCCATGTCCGAGAGATTTCCGAGTGCAGCAATAAGTCCAATAACAGCTCCAAGCACACCCAGAGTCGGAGCATAGGTTCCAGCTTGTGAAAAAATCATCGCGCCCGCTTTATGTCGTTCTTCGGTGGAATGGATATCCTCTACTAGAACATCTCGTACGAAATCCTGATCGTTCCCGTCGATGATCATTCTCATGCCATTGCGCAAGAAGGGATCATCAATCTCATCGACCTTGCTCTCTAACGCAAGTAGACCCTCTCTCCGTGTAACGGAAGCCCAGTCCATGAATAAACGGATGATTTCTTTTTTCTGCATAAGCTTCTGAGACTTAAACAGGATTCCGAAGAGCTTAGGTATCTTCTTTAATTCCTCCATTGGGAATGCAATGCTTACTGCTGCGGCTGTACCCACGAAAATAATAATAATAGCAGCAACATTGGTGAAGATCGCCATTGGGTTTGCACCCTTGAAATACATGCCTACGAACAAAGCAAAAAAGCCGAGAAAGAGTCCCATAACTGTCGATTTTTCCATTCTAGCACCTCACGAAATTATGTGAATGTCCCTGACCAGCACAGCCATCCACTTATGTATATTATCTATATCGACATTATTCTATCATTAATGAAGTGGATTAGGCATCCTATTTCTGGTCATGGTACAATAAATGAATATTATAGTGTGATATTTCTTTTCTTTTCCTGATAAACAAACACTTGTATGAAAAGGAGAATGATATATAATGTCTAAATTAAAATGGGTGGGCCATTCCACCGTAATATTGGAAACAAATAATGGGCTCGTTATCGTTATTGATCCGTGGATTAAGGGCAATCCTATGAACCCCGTAAAAGAATTGCCTGGGAAGGTGGATGTTATTCTAATCACTCATGATCACTCTGATCATGTTGGCGATGCCATTGAATTGTCAATAAATACCGGGGCCAAAGTGATTGCACAGCCTGAGACGATTTCGAGGTTAAATAACGAGGGGTTGCCTGCGAAAAACAGTGTCAAGATGAACATTGGAGGTACTTTCTCTGCCGAAGATTTTAAAGCAACTATGGTTCATGCATTTCATACATCTGCAACTGGCGCGCCAACAGGTTATATGATCCAAATCGATGGCAAAATTGTTTACCATTTAGGAGATACAGGGTTATTCGGGGACTTAAGGCTGTTCGGAGAATTGTATGATATAGACTATGCACTGATACCAGTAGGCGGTCATTTTACAATGGATTATAAGCACGGGTGTATAGCGGCAACCTTGTTGAACGCGAAGAAGGTGATACCAACTCATTATGGGACCTTCCCTATCCTGCTTCAGGATGCAAATCTCTTTGTGGACGAACTAAAGTCCCTTAATCACAAAATAGAAGTGCTTGTATTGGACTTAGGAGAATCCATTGAACTCTAAATGATGCTATATTACAGGTCTAAAGTATCGGTAAGTATGGATTAGATCTTTACGATTATGAATAGGAGTGTTATGAATTAGCGTAGTAGTTGGCGTAATAGTACCACTAATATGTATTAACTTTTATTGAAAATTAACATTTGGAGCGTATAGCGCAAGTTTT
>JBBDTA010000016.1:1841-11068 GCA_040904605.1 Paenibacillaceae bacterium | reverse complement strand
CGCGGATGGTTTTCCGCGGTTACTCCCTCCTGAGCTAAGTGCATAATCAGTAAATCAACCCGGCCTACCCCTTCACCTTCATGACCTATTCCTATAATATCCGCTATATACTCACCGTTCTTGGTGACTGGCGATGCGGTTATGAATTCTTTTGACATTGTAGGGCTCCTAAAGTTCTTAATTTACTTATCCTTATAGCTCGATATCCCGGTTTCATCCACAATTATATCCAGATGCGACGGCAAAACAGAGAATTTCACAGGCATCGTACCGCCAAACTCACCATCTAAGTTCAGCTGGACGTAGTCCGCGGTTGTGATTTGCAGCTCACTGGTCTTGAAATAGATAATATGCTCATCATTCACATGCTCACCACGCAACGCCATCGAAGCAATACGTAGAAATTCAGCTAGATTACACTTCCTCAGCATGAGAACGTCGAGTAATCCATCACTCAGGCTTGCCATGGGTGCTAGCTTCTCGAAGCCACCAACCGAGTTGCTGTTTGCCACCAGGAATAACATCACTTCCTCAAACCCTTCGAACTGAGGCGATTTCACATATACCTTGATCGGGCGGAGTCTAGGCAGCTTCTCCAGTCCCTTCATATAATAAGCGAGCTGGCCGATCATCGTCTTCAGCTTGCTAGGTACTTCGTAAGTGAGCTCTGTCATCGAACCTCCACCTGCAATATTAATGAAGTATCGCTGATTCGCCTTCCCGACATCAATAGCGCGTGTATGCTGAGCGACGATAAGGTCGCAGGCGAACTCCCAATACTTCGGAATACCCAGCGCTCTCGCAAAATCATTCGTAGTCCCAAGCGGAATAATCCCCAGCTTCGGACGATTTTCCTTCCCCGCCATACCATTAATAACCTCATACAGTGTACCATCGCCGCCTGCTGCAATAATAATATCGAAGCCTCGATCAACAGCATCAGCCGCTGCGAGAGTAGCATCCCCTTCACCTATTGTTGCATGCGTGGACGTTTCGATACCACCTTGCTCGAGCCGCTGCAATATCTCGGACAGCTTCTTCTTCATTTCCTCCCGACCTGATGTCGGATTATAGATTAACCTTGCACGAATTCCCATTATTAATCACCATCGTCCATAATTGTGTGTAGCATACTGTTAATTCTTCGCTCCATCCAACGTGAGATGTTTGGACTAGGCAGCAGCGACGCTCCTGAATACCGATACGTAAAGCCAGCAAACCGTTCAGGAATGACCTTATTCGTAAAATATCCCGCGCTCAGAAACAAAGGCGCAATAATCACATCCAACTCAGGTCTGCGCTTCTGCCACGCCTTCAGCTTGCACGTTGCTTGATTCGGCAATAACATCACGGTCTCTACAGCCGCATAGCCACCAAGGGCTTGCACCTGCTGTGCTAAGCTCTTCAAGCCCTGACGCCAACGACCATGAAAGCCCTTCTCTCTACTGCCATGTCCAACTAGCAATACGAGCTCCCGCTCCGCTGATTTCGACAGAGGACGAAGCTTATCCACGAGCAGCTCAGCAATCTCTGGATCGTCATCAATAGGTGCACACAGATGCACATTACACGCGATACGGAACTTCTGCATGTCGGTTTCCAGGTCAGGCTCTGCCTTCACACCTAACGCCCAGCTAATCTCATCGATATGGGTACTGCCTGAGGAGACGAAGAGCGGAACAACGATCATATCGGTCACACCGTTCTGCTCCAGACGATTAATGCCATCCTGAATGAGACAGCCCTCCACCAATTCAAGGAATGAGCATTCTACCGGCGCATCCACCATCACCTCGGGTTTAACCACGTCAGCAACCGCATCACGAACCAGCTTTACCCATTCCTCATTGCATGAACCATGACTAATCACCAGCACGCCCAGCTTGCGCATGATATGTCCTCCGAACAGTACCTAATAATTGTAAGCTATAAAAAAAGGCCACGCAATATACCTCTCACGTTCAGCCCGTTGTGTTGGATTATTCTATTCGAAGCAAACATTGTACGCCACATTACATTCTATTTACCTATTCGCTCTAATGTCATCTTATACCCATCATTCCCATAATTCAAACACCGCTTAACCCGTGATATCGTCGCAGTGCTTGCACCTGTCTCGGCCTCGATCTGATTGTAGGTGCTGCCCTTACCGAGCATTCTAGCTACTTCAAGCCGTTGCGAGAGAGATTGAATTTCATTAACCGTACATAAGTCATCGAAAAAAATATAACATTCTTCCACGCTCTTCAATGTGAGAACCGCTTCGAATAGTTGATCAATAGCCTTGTCGTTAAGCTTCTTGATTTGCATGGTCTCACCCTTTTCCGTGTATGTAGGAATAATTATGGCTTGTTGCTGCAAGAATTTCTTCCTTATTATTTTACTTTACTTCTGCAAAGTTTTCAAGCGGTGAATGGATAACGTCCCGTGACAAACGTCCAATCCATACATAGGCATCTCACATAGAATATATTAAAAAAAGGATCGTGAAACCATTGAATTCACATCAACCCGTACGTATTAGTCAGAATGTGCCTACCCAATATTATGGCCAAGGCGGTGATTTCCCTGGTGTTGGTCAAGTTACACCTTTCTATCCTGAATTGCAGAATCCATTCCTGCCCGCCGTCGCCAAACCAGCAAGCAGCAACATCCTCTCTAACCTTAATTTCAAGGATATCAAAGGCTTCGTAGACCGCATGGGTGGTATTGAAGGCATGATGAGTACTGTGACCAAGGTACAGAAGATGATGCAAACCTTTCAACAGATGGCACCGATGCTTAGACTACTGCTCCCCAAGCTAGGCACCAAGTCGGCGAGTCTAAATGATGATGACGAAGCCTATTATCGACGCCGAAGACGGAGAAGACCGAGAAGACGGAGAAAAACCTCCTCATCCCATCTCTCATCCTATTCGCGAGGTAGAGCTCGACGTGCACGTTCCATAAGCAAGAGACGCAAATCCTACTAGGTTTGAACGCGGGTAACATCTGTTGTTTCTAACAACGGAAAGCATCGATGTAGCACTGACAATCTCCTTGCATCTCAACATGGTGAAATTCTCATGGTCAATGTATAATTAGACCAAACCCATATGACTATTCATGCAAGGAGATTAAAATATGCGTGTACTTGTGGTGACTGCTGTTGCTGTAGAGCGCGATGCTATACTGCGTGGACTCCGAGGCGACAGCAGGTTTGACGTCAGGTTTGCTGGCGTCGGTCCGATAGCGGCTGCAGCGAATACGACTGCGGCACTAGCTACCACCGAATATGACTTGGTGGTGAGTATGGGTATCGCAGGCGGGTTCGTCGAACAAGCCGTGGTCGGCTCTATCGTAGTGGCAACCGAGATCGTTGCCGCTGATCTGGGGGCAGAGACACCTAAGGGTTTCCTTAGTCTAGACGAGCTAGGCTTCGGCTTCACACGTATCGGTGTCGAGGCTATTCTGGCTGAACGGGTAACGGAAGCGTTACGATCAGCAGGGTTTCCCGTTAGTGCGGGTCCTATTCTCACCGTATCTACAGTAACAGGTACAGCTGCCACAGCTGTGACGCTTGCCGAGCGAGTTCCAGGCGCTGTTGCCGAGGCGATGGAAGGGTTTGGCGTAGCGAGTGCTGCATATTATCGTAGTATACCTGTCATGGAAATTCGTGCGATTTCCAATCCCGTCGGTCCACGAGATCGAAGTGCATGGCGTATGAAAGAAGCTCTAGATGCTCTAGAAGCTGCAAGCACAATACTATTGGAGGTCCTACCATGAGAATTGCTTACTCCCCATGTCCGAATGATACTTTTACATTTCACGCTTGGGCCCACGGACTTATACCGGGCGCACCGAAATTGGACGTTACATATGCAGACATTAATATTACGAATACATGGGCTCTTGAAGCAGGAGCTCCGGATATCATGAAGATCTCCTATGCTGCACTTCCTTGGTTGCTGAAGGATTACGCGTTATTACCATGCGGCGGTGCGCTTGGCCGAGGCTGCGGGCCATTGATTCTGACTGGTGGGGGGGCAGCTGGGGGCGAAGCTGAAAATCATACTGAAAGATCAACTGGAAAATCAGCCGGGAGCACAACTGAAAGTCTGACAGCAAGATCAACTGATGGCACGAGCTCCAATGGCTTAATCAGCTCAGCGGATCCCTCCACTCTGTCCGGCAAACGAGTCGCGGTCCCTAGTGAGCGGTCGACCGCCTATCTGCTCTTCCGCTTGTGGACAACCCAACTAGTTCTTGGTGGCGTGGGGGAAATTGTGATCATGCCGTTCGACCAGATCATGCCTGCCGTGCGCGATGGTCTAGTTGATGCTGGTTTGGTCATCCATGAAGCACGTTTCACATATCCATCCTATGGACTAACTATGATGGCTGATCTGGGGAGCTGGTGGGAAGCAGACACTGGCTTACCTATTCCACTTGGCGCGATCATTGCTCACCGGTCGTTGGATCTACATGCCATCACGGGCTGGATTCGTTCATCCGTTGAATATGCTTGGGCACATCAAGAGGCATCACGGGAGTATGTCCTCGAGCATGCTCAGGAGATGGATCCACAAGTTGCACAAGCTCATATTGACCTGTATGTGAATGAATTTACTGCCAATCTTGGCGATGATGGTTACGAAGCAGTCTTTGCTCTGCTTAGCCGTGCAGCACAAGCGGGAATTGTACCTCAAGTGGATTTAGCATTGCTGCGCTAAGATTCCCACCCAACCCACCTTGCTATTCTGATATGTTACATCGCTCAATCTGAATAGCCACTTCTGGAGTGGCTATTTCATTCCAAATGATCTTCTTCAGTCAATTAGCCACTCTTCGGGTGGCTAATTGACCCATTGGACACCTCTTCGGTTGAAAACCTGCTAATAGCCACCCCATATAACGCTATTTCAGATAAAGCAGCAAAACTCTGCGTAATAGCCACCCCATATAACGTTATTTCATGTGCAACCCCTCAACTCAATCCACCTTGGATCCCTCTTAATATCACGATTAAACTACTGGATGAGATCCCTACTTTATACACTCTCACACTTATTGATATTCCACCTGCGATCCTATCGGTACAACATGAATCCACGTTTGCCCAGGTAATAGCTCAACCTCTCTGCCGTCGATGTAAGAACGAATGATCCCGTCCTTATTCTCCCAAGTTATATTGCGAAGCTGTCCACGTTGGATAATATAACCTTCACCCGGACCGATCACATCTACCTTGCGGCGACCTGCATTATCTAGTATTATGTGCTTACTGAAGGCAATAATAATATTCTCGGCTGTAAGCTGTGTCCCTGTGGTCTTGTCCTTGTGCAGCTTACCCGCCATGATCCGATTGTATCTCTGATTCATGGCATCATACCTGTAGCCAACGGTATAGCCTTGTATGTAGGGTATCGTGACCGTTGCTGCCGGCTGCCCTGTAATCACTGGCGTCTCTTTATCCGAATAGAAAGTTAGCGATGGACCCGTCCATTCTTCTCTAAACTTCTTCTTCAATGCTCCCTTGCGAATCAGCTCCGTGCTCGTATACAGATTATGCGGTGCCTTGCGGATCTTATCCCGCCAGTAGTATGCGCCATCTCCATAAACCTCGTCGAAGTGGGCTACCTTCTTAGCCACAATCATATTCATCGCATCCTGACTCCAGCCCGCATGAACGACGAGTGCATCCAACCCATACCCAATCTGTACAAAATAAGGCCGAATACTCCGCACCGGTCCAATCACAGGGGCTTCTTGACTCTGGTAAACAGCGATGAATCTCGTAATTTCACCTTCTGCTAGAATCTCGTAGACGATATCAGCAAGATGAAGTCCATCCTGCGGCCTCGCCTTGGATTGATTCTCTACCATGAACATCATCGGCCGAGATTTCACATCAACATCACTGCCCATTCCAGTTAGAGGGTAACGGAAAGGCTTAGGTGGCTCAACCGGTATATCTTCATTCAAGTTCTCTCCTATTACTTCTTGTGTAGCATTCGGTGTGTCTGCGTTTACCAATACCAATTCCTCTTCATTCCTCGAATTCGAGAGTATCACAATAATGACAATTGCAATAAGGATGACTACGGAGATACCAGCTAGACGTCTGCGATTTTTCTTCTTTTCCGATACCAGCTTCGTTCGTTTCAACATCAACCGTCACCTCTATTTCCTCGTTATAAGTAATACTTAGTCCCATTTTACCATAATGCTGTAAGTGATAGTTGTCGATTTCCAAGCCGATTCAGCAATATTATCTGGAATTTGGGATACCCTAAGGAAGAACAGAAGGAGGCTCAATCATGTTCGCTATCTATGGCTATTGCTGCCAGCATTGGCACTCTCTATTCTTGCTTGTTGGAATTATTGTTTCAATCTGGTTGGTTTACAGGCAACGCAATGAGATCAAGATGTAAATGACTATGGAGTGATCTTCTCAGGCTCACCATATTCAACCCCGAAAGTATCAACCGTCATCTTCTTAATAAGTTGATCTTCTATAGGTCGGTCCTGGGCACCTGTCTTCACATTCCCGATGATATCTAATCCCTCGATGCCTTTAATAACCTTGCCGAATGCGGCATAATCGCCGTCTAGATTTGGTGAAGTCCCGGTCATAATGAAAAATTGTGAGCCCGCGGAATCCGGATTGTCGCTGGTCCGTGCCATCGAGATTACACCCTTCACATGAGCCAGATCATTAGTGAAGCCATTACTAGAGAACTCTCCCTTTATACTATAGCCAGGTCCACCCATGCCCGTACCATCCGGGTCGCCGCCTTGTATCATGAATCCTGCCATAATGCGGTGGAAGATTAAGCCATCATAATAACCACTGCCTACCAAACTTACAAAATTAGTGACCGTGTTAGGTGCGACGTCTGGATATAATTCGATTTCCATCTTGATGCCACTTTCCATCTCAAGCGTGACAATTGGATTCTGACCATCCTTGTCTGTTGCGGCACCATCTTTATCCGTGCTCTTGTTACAGCCTGACACCATCATAACAGCCAACGCTACAATCGCTAGTCCAATTAAGCTTGTCCTTGTTCGTTTCATCATTATTCTGCTCCTTTTCCATTACAGCAAGTTTGATCATGTCTCAGAAAAAAAGAGCTACATCCACACAGATTACTCTGCGTGAAACGCAACTCTTTGCGCGAATATAACCAATCCTAGTCGTCCTGTAGAATACCCAGAAAACGCAACACATACAAGAACAAGTTGACGAAGCTTAGATACAAGCTCAGAACAGCTAATGGAATCATCTTATCTTCCAAGCCATGTCGATAATTCGATATGTCGTACAGAATAAATCCTGAGAAAATCATGATCCCCGCGAAGGAGATAACAAGGCCCAACGGTCCACCAAAACCACCAGCGAACATCTGAATAATGCCGACTCCGATGAGCGCAATAAGGCCGACCATCAAGAAGCCACGCAGAAAACTGAAATCCCGTTTCGAGTAATAACCGTACAATGACAAACCGGCGAACATGGCCCCAGTTAAGATGAACGCCTGCATAACCATCTGCGCTCCGAATTGACCCGCATAATTAGCAACAACCGGATAGATGGTAATCCCGCTAATTAAACAGAAAGCATATACAAAACCATAACCAATCGCCTTACCTCTACGTTGAATAAAGAAAGCTGAAACCATCATAACTAATTCGACGATGATTAAGGGCAAGAAAATCGCGACAGGTAAAGTACTACCCAGCGCTGTGCCCAAGAATGAGATCAGCACCGATAAGGTAAACATGCGCATTAGCTTGTGGAAGGATGCATTATAATCTACGGCTTCCCCCACATACGTTTGTTTCTGTTGCAAATCCATTATTAATCAACCTCCTGTGGTTACTCGTACAAACTTATTGTATCATATCCTATTCCTAGCGCAAAGAAGCTATGCAGAAACTAGGAAAGAAGTGCCTTCTGCGCGATATCCGTGCGATAATGCTTGCCCTCGTATTGGATATGTGCAATATCTGCATATGCTTTCTGCCGAGCTTCAGCGATATCACGTCCAAGTGCGGTAACACCTAACAGTCGACCACCATTGGTGACAACCTTGCCGTCTTTCATCGTTGTACCTGCGTGGAACACCATCGATTGCCGCACATCAGCAAGACCCTCGATCGGAAGTCCTTTCTCGTATGGACCCGGATAACCACCTGAAGCCAACACCACACATACCGCAGCCTCATCACTCCAGCTAATATCCATCTCATTCAATCGACCATTCACCGTAGCTAGGAAAATATCAACAAGATCCGTTTGCAATCTAGGCAACACAACCTGAGTTTCCGGATCACCGAAGCGGCAGTTGAATTCGATGGTTTTCGGGCCATCCTTCGTTATCATGAGACCTGCATAGAGTACGCCGCGGAACAATCGCCCTTCCTTCACCATCGCGCGAGCTGTTGGCTTTAGAATCGTCTCAATCGCTTCATCCACAATCGATTGTGCGATATGCGGAACAGGTGAATACGTGCCCATCCCTCCGGTGTTCGGACCCAAATCGTTATCGAATACCGGCTTATGATCCTGTGAAGGCTCCATAGGCCGGACGGTTTCCCCGTCCACGAAGGCTAGAATGGACATCTCCTGCCCCTGCAAGAATTCCTCAATCACAACCTGGCTTCCAGCTTCACCGAACACCTTGTCCACCATGATCTCATGTAGCGCTTGATCGGCTTCCTCTAACGTCTGCGCAACGGTAACACCTTTACCTGCGGCCAAACCATCCGCCTTGATCACAATCGGTGCTTGCTGTTGGAATAAGTAATCGCGTGCTGCCTCGTAGGTGTCAAAAGCTTCATAAGCCGCCGTAGGAATATGATAATCTTTCATTAATTGCTTGCAGAATACCTTACTTCCCTCGATTATCGCTGCATTCTTCCGTGGACCGAAGGTAGGAATACCTATGGATTCGAAGTAATCGACAGCCCCATTGAACAACGGGTCCTCTGGACCCACAATGATTAGATTAATATCATAATCAAGTGCGACTCGTCCAAGCTCCTCAAAGCTGTTCTCATCAATCGGCAAGCACTCTGCCAGTTCAGCGATTCCTGCATTACCCGGCGCACAGAAAATTTCCATAACCGCTTCACTTTTCTGCAATGCCCATATAATCGCGTGCTCCCGCCCACCTCTACCAATAACAAGAATACGCATCATAACTGTTACCCTCCCTGGAAAATACGCTGTGACTCACTAA
>JBBDTA010000016.1:0-1741 GCA_040904605.1 Paenibacillaceae bacterium | reverse complement strand
ACTCACTAACCCAGAACTCTGGTGGCACTCCTCTACTAATGTTTGAAATGGCGAGCGCCTGTGAATACCATGGCAATCCCATATTGGTTAGCAACCTTAATGGACTCTTCATCCTTAATCGATCCGCCTGGTTGAATAACCGCAGTAATCCCAGCCTTAGCTGCAAGCTCAAGCGTATCTCCCATTGGGAAGAACGCATCGGATGCAAGAACACTACCCTTCGCACGTTCACCCGCTTGCTCGATAGCGATTTTGGCAGCACCAACGCGGTTCATCTGTCCAGCTCCAACACCGACAGTCATGCTGTCATTCGCTAGTACGATCGCATTGGACTTCACGTGCTTCACAACCTTCCAGCTGAATAACAGCTGCTTGAGCTCTTCCTCAGAAGGAGCGCGTTCGGTGACGACCTTCAGTTCCGCAGGGTCAAGCTGGAGCTTGTCGCCTTCTTGTACGAGCATGCCGCCCTCAACGGATGTCACTAGGAAGCTCGAGCTCGCAAGTAACGAGTAACCGCCGGAATTAGCTGCAGCATCAATGTTGCCCAGTGCGAGTAAACGGATGTTCTTCTTCTTCGTCAATATGTCAATCGCTTCTTGGGTAAAGTCCGGTGCCATCACAATCTCGAGGAAAATGTCATTTAGTAGTAGTGCCGTCTCTTGGCCGATCGTACGATTAGCTACTACAATTCCACCGAATATGGACGTTGGATCTGCTTCATATGCTTTCACGAAAGCTTCGTGAATATTCGCTCCAATGCCAACTCCGCATGGGTTCATATGCTTGACAGCAACGACGGCTGGCTCGCTGAATTCTTTGACAATCTGTAGCGCGGCATTCGCATCATTGATGTTGTTGTAGGATAGCTCCTTGCCATGAAGCTGCTCTGCGGTAGTAATGTTACCCGCTGGGGCAAGTGGCTTGCGATAGAAGGCTGCTCGTTGATGAGGATTTTCGCCGTAGCGGAGGTCCTGCATTTTCTCATATGTAACGGTATAACGTTCTGGAAGTGGGTCGCCCATCTGCTGTGAGAGGTAATCTGCGATGAGTGCATCGTAAGCGCCGGTATGACGGAACACCTTGCCTGCAAGGCGCTTGCGGGTTTGGAGTGTCGTGTCGCCACCCTCTTTAAGCTCCTCTAGCACCTGTGCGTAATCGGATGCATCCACAATTACGGTGACGAACGCATGGTTCTTCGCCGCTGAGCGGAGCATAGTCGGTCCACCAATGTCGATGTTCTCAATTGCATCCTCGTAGGATACATCTGGTTTCGCAATCGTCTCTTGGAACGGATATAGGTTGACGATAACCAGATCGATATAATCCAGGTTAAGCTTCTCCATCTGCTTCTGATGCTCTTTGCTGTCACGGACCGCAAGAAGTCCACTATGGACGGCTGGATGCAGGGTTTTGACGCGACCGTCGAGAATTTCCGGGAAACCCGTTACTTCGGAGATGCCAGTTACAGGCACACCGTTCTTCTCTAGCAGGGCGTGTGTTCCTCCTGTTGAAATCAGCTGCACTCCCTGCTTGACCAGCTCAGCTGCGAATTCGACAATCCCTGTTTTATCAGACACGCTGATTAATGCACGTTTGATAGCCAATGTAATTCCTCCTTGAAAAATTTTGTTCTCCACTCTGTAGCGGGATTTCTGCTCTCAAATTACTCTCTAAGGCGGTTTTTCCGCTCTACAGCAGGATTTCTGCACCCAAATTACTATTTAACGCTACAGTTGGCGCT
>JBBDTA010000015.1:8277-11382 GCA_040904605.1 Paenibacillaceae bacterium | reverse complement strand
GGATTTTTGGGCATCCTGAAGTATATATTCTCATCATGCCTGCCTTCGGTATTATCTCCGAAGTTGTGTCTACATTCTCGAGCAAGCGTTTGTTCGGATATAGCTCCATGGTTTTTGCTACAGTATTGATCGGTTTTCTTTCCTTCATGGTGTGGGCGCATCATATGTTTACGACGGGGCTTGGAGCGGTGGCGAATTCACTGTTTGCCATTGCAACCATGCTCATTGCGGTACCGACCGGTATTAAGATCTTTAATTGGATCTTTACGTTATGGGGTGGGCATATTCGTTTCACAACCGCTAACTTGTTCGCCGTCAGCTTTATTCCAACGTTCGTTATGGGTGGAGTTACTGGTGTTATGTTAGCTGCAGCACCTGCAACATTCCAATTCCATGACACATATTTCGTTATTGCTCACTTTCATTATGTCATCGTTGGTGGAATAGTTCTTGCAGTATTCGCTGGACTCTTCTATTGGTGGCCGAAGATGTTCGGCAGAATGCTAGATGAGAAGCTTGGAAAGTGGACCTTCTGGGTATTTTTTATCGGATTTCATCTTACGTTCTTTGTTCAACATATCCTTGGATTACAAGGAATGCCGCGCCGGGTATTCACTTACATGGGCGGTCAAGGTTGGGATATCTCCAACTTTATTAGTACCATCGGCGCATTGCTTATGACCGTCGGTGCGATTCTATTCCTTATTAATGTTGTGATTACTACTATAAAGCCGAAGGATGCCCTGTCAGATCCTTGGGATGGTCGCACATTGGAGTGGTCGATACCTTCACCTCCTCCAGAATATAACTTCAAACAATTGCCTCTGGTGCGCGGTTTGGATCCATTATGGGTTGAGAAGACGGAAGGTCGTACAGAGATGACGCCTGCTGAACCAGTTGGTTCGATTCATATGCCTTCAGGATCTATCTTACCGCTGGTGATGTCTATTGGATTGTTCATCGCTGGATTCGGATTTATGTATGCTAATAATCCGTTCGATAACACATTCATCTCGTTCCTGTTTGAGAATTATATTATTGCCATTGGTGGTGTGGGCATTACTCTGGTCTGCATGTTCCTAAGATCGGTTTACGATGATCCGGGCTACCATATCGAACCGGAGGAGCTTGAAGAGAAGGGGGCACAAGCATGAGCGCAGTAGATTATTCACACGCACATGGCGGGCAGCTCCCGCCAGAGCCAGAGAATGCAACATTAGAGGGTCGTAATAAAATTCTAGGCTTCTGGATGTTCCTTGGGGCCGAATCGGTTCTGTTCGGTACATTATTCGCAACCTTCTTGGCTCTACGGAGTCAAGTGTTGGATGGACCCACAGAAGATGAACTGTATAAGCTAGTAACCGTTGCTATAGCGACCTTCATTCTATTGACCTCAAGTATGACGAGTGTATTAGCTATTCAGGCTATGCATCGTCACGATACGAAAGGTATTCAGCTCTGGTTGGGAATCACTGTTCTATTCGGATTAGCGTTCCTTGGATTGGAAGTATATGAGTTCTTTGCATATGTTGAAGAGGGACATCACTTTACAGGAAGCGCGTATAGCTCAGCATTCTATACATTAGTTGGATTTCATGGAGCACATGTATTATTCGGAGTCATTTGGATTGGACTGATTATAGCTCAATTATCCAAAAAAGGACTTACTGTCGTAACGGCACCCAAGGTTTATGTTGCTGGACTTTATTGGCACTTTGTAGACTTGGTCTGGGTATTTATCTTTACCGTGGTTTACTTAATGGGAAAGGTAGGTTGAGGCAATGGCAACAGAACACTATGCTACACACGAATCCTCCGATTCAGTTAAACGTAAGGGTCTCCATGAAGGACCTAGAAATCATTTTCTAGCCTTCGCATTATCGCTGCTGTTGACATTACTGGCTTTCATCGCCATCATTTTTCAAAATGTATTAGAAACTTGGTTCCTGCTTTCGTTTATTATTCTTCTTGCTATCCTGCAGGCCGTCATACAAGCGGTATTCTGGATGCACTTGAAGGATCGTGGGCATTTGCAGCAACGGATATTCTTTACAGGTGGTGCATTCATTGCATTAACTGCAATAATTATGGCCGTATATTGGGTTTGGTGGTAAAAGTCGGGGGGCAAATTTAGAATTTGCTCCTTTTTTTTCAACATAAAACTGTGGGGAGGAGAAAATCATGTTAGGTATGACTGATTTCGGTTTACGGGCACTCTGGAGTCCAAGCATGCTGATAGTAGTAACCATACTAGCTGTATGGTATATATTAGCGGTTGATCAATTCCGATTAAGATGGTTCAAGGAATCATCGCCGGTTCGAAAAGAGAAGAAGATAGCCATGCTGTCCGGGCTGGCAATTTATTATTTGGCACAGGGTGGACCGTTAGATTTATTAAGTCATCTTGTATTCAGTATGCATATGCTATCCATGTCACTATCTTATCTAGTTGTCCCTCCATTGATCATATATGGAACACCAGACTGGATGCTTCGTCGTGTATTAGGAGTTCCCCCAATTGGGAAAATAGTCCGAAACATAACACATCCCATTCTAACGCTTGTTCTGTTCAATATATTATTCTCTTTGTACCACTTTCCTATTGTACTGGATTATGTAATGACGAATTATCTCGTTCACACAATATTCTTCATAATATTGCTAGTGTCAGCGTTCATGATGTGGTGGAACGTGATAAGCCCACTTCCCGAGTATGAGAGATTAACCGATGTACAGAAAATGGGCTATGTATTCGCAAACGGCGTTCTGCTCACGCCTGCATGTGCATTAATTATTTTCGCTGATTCCACTCTATACGCCACCTACTCTGACCCGACCGTCTGGGCGAAGGCACTTGGGTACTGTGTTCCTCTGGGATCAGATGTCATTCTATCCATGTTCAATGGTCCTGGCGATTTTGCATTCTTCCCGCCGCTCGACGACCAACAATTCGGTGGTGTTATGATGAAACTTATGCAGGAAATCATGTACGGCATTATCTTGTTCTATATATTCATGCGCTGGTTCCGCAGGGATCACCAAGCTAACGGCATTGATCCTCTGCAACCATTAAAAACATAGCATATGCACGCAGCAATCAAAAAC
>JBBDTA010000015.1:0-8177 GCA_040904605.1 Paenibacillaceae bacterium | reverse complement strand
TAAGTATATGCTTCCGAAGTAGTTTTATCCGTTGCTTGCGCAACAATCAAAAACTAAGTATATGCTTCCGAAGTAGTTTTATCCGTTGCTTGCGCAACAATCAAAAACTTTGAGGTGAATTCATTGGAGCTGCAGCAGTTGATGCCTTTGATTAGTACGATCTGTATCGCAATTAGTGGAACGCTGGTTGGTATTGGATGGTACATGATTGTGAAAGGTAGAAGAGAGACGCATAGACGATTTATGGTAGCAGGTGCATTGTTCGCTGCGCTATTCTTCATTATCTATGTTAGTAAGACCGTGTTTATTGGAAGCACCAAGTTTGGTGGTCCAGAAGATCTGAAGATAGTCTATCTGATCTTCCTTCTCATCCATATTGGACTAGCAACTATTGCTGCTGTCTTCGGAATAATCACCTTGTATCTTGCTAAGAAAGAGAGATTTATTAAGCACAAGAAGCTTGGCCGTTATACCGCTACGATCTGGCTAATTACAGCACCAACGGGTATTCTTGTATACACATTACTCTATATTCTCTACCCAGGTGGCGAGACAGGCGGACTTATAGATGCGATAATAGGATAGGGGCACTTAATTGGGAGTTCAGACATAGTCTGAGCAACAATTCCCTCGGAGGGACATGCTGATTTGGGCGCCAACCTGTATTCCGGTTGATGATGGTTCTGTGAGAGGCGCATAATTAAGTTATGCGTCTACTCGGTTTGCGCTTTGCGTATGGAAGCAATCAATATCCTATACCGACCTTCTGTATACCACTTATATAAATAAATCTTCCAAAGCCACCTTTAGTCCTCCAAAATGAGCAGATTCTACATACGGGTTCGCACCCTTTTGATAAGATTTATGATCCTCAATATCATTATCGGCAAGAGAATAAATTGTAATTTGTTCATTCATTGGATCCACAATCCAATACTCCTTGACCTCGCATTGCTTGTATAAATCCAACTTTTTGATCAAGTCCTTGCTTCGGGTGGAAGGGGATAATACCTCAACTACAAGGGTAGGTGTACCCTTATACTTGCCCTTCTGATCAATGTTCTCTTTATCACAAATCACCAGAATATCCGGCTGAACAACACAGATGTTGTCTTCCTGCTTAAAGAACGTAACATCGAATGGGGAGGTTAACGGAGTGCAAGACTTACCTTTAAACCAGATGTAGAACGCGCCATGCAGTTCATGAACAGCATGCTGGTGCTTGTAGGAAGGGGAGGCCAAGTTATAAATGACACCGTCAATCAGTTCATAACGCTGGTCCGAGTTTTCCACCAGCTCCAAATACTGCTCATACGTTATCCAGTCATTTGTCTTGTACGCTGCCGCATCCTCCATGATCCAGTCTCTGACTGGTTCGTGACAGACTTTAATTGTGGCGACATCCTTTCCATTCTTAGTCACAATGATTTCCTCATTTGCCTCTGCAAATTTTAAGTACTTCCCAAAATTGTTTTGAACCTCAGTTGAAGGAACTCTCATGATTTGTTCTCCTTTCATTTAGCTAATATACTTAAATCATACATTATATTAGCTAAGTATTCAACAAATTCTAATAAATTAGCTAAAATAATTGATGTTAAAGTTAAGATTTTCAGGAACTTTACCTAGCGATAAACGTATTAAGACAATTATATATACCAAGATTTGGAGGAAATTAGAAATGCTGCCCTTAACGCTTCAGCACGTCACGAAGGTTTACGGAAATACGACAGCGGTGGATAATATCAATATCGAGGTTGGGCGTGGAGAGATTTACGCGTTACTAGGAGCTAATGGTGCAGGCAAGACGACGACGATGCGTATGGTGCTAGGACTCATTAATCCCGATTCAGGCCATATTCAATACGAGGGCAAGGATTACTCTCAGGACATATTGAAAATTCTAGGTTATTTACCGGAAGAACGTGGTCTATATCCAAAGGTGCGCGTAAGTGATCAAATTCTATATTTAGCCCAGTTAAAGGGTATGAAGAAGAAGGATGCCGATCACAAGCTGAAGGTTTGGCTGGAGAAATTCTCTGTTCCAGAGTATTACAATAAGAAGGTTGAAGAGCTGTCCAAAGGGAATCAACAGAAAATTCAATTCATTGCAGCTATTATTCATAATCCACGAATTCTTGTTCTCGATGAAGCTTTCAGTGGGCTTGACCCGGTGAATGTAGAGCTATTGAAGGAAACTGTGAAACAATTGCGAGATGAGGGAGCTAGTATTGTATTCTCAACTCACCGTATGGAGCATGTTGAAGAGCTATGCCGTAATGTCTGTATTCTACATAAGTCGAGAACGGTATTAACAGGAAATCTCAAGGAGATTAAAAGCTCATTACCGAAGGAACGGATTATGCTAAACACATCGGAAGAAGTGAGTGGCTTAAGTGATATAGACGGAATCGATAAGGTGACACGTCACGAATCTGGATATGAGTTGCACATGACCAACCCGGAGGCTGCTGGGCATGTATTACGTAAGGCGATGGAGCAGTCTGCCGTTCAGCGATTCGAGGTCATGGAGCCAACATTGAATGAGATCTTCATCAAAGCCGTTGGAGGTGATCTGAATGAATAATCTATCTGCGGTGTTAGGATTCACGATACGTAATAAATTTCGTTCTAAGGCTTTCATCATCACTACCATCATACTTGCATTGCTCGTTTCAGTAGGTGTGAATGTGCCGTATCTGATTACACTATTCAAATCTGATAAGGCAATCAATATTGGGATGTTGGAGGATGGAACGAATGTAGGGGAGCAATTGAAGCTATATTACGATGCGGCTGAGAAAAAAGAAGTTAATCTCCTCGTTTATCCGAATGAGGACTCAGTGGAAGCTAGCGAATTGATGTTGAAAGAACAGATTGCCGATGGAGAAATTGAGGGTTACTTGATGGCTACAGAAGAGATTTCCTTCGGCTTTCCCATCATTATGTATAAATCGGAAGATACTATGGATTATGGTACGATGAATAAGCTTCAGAATGGATTGCAGCAGGTGAAGATGGGGATGGTCGTTCAAGAGCTGAAATTATCGAAGGAACAGCTGGATACGCTAAGTGCTCCCGTCCAGATCGATAAGGTTCAGATTTCTGCAACAGGTGGTGCAGGCTCTATAGGTGATGGAAAATCGGAAGAACAGATAGCTGTTGCCACTGGCATGGTCTATGTACTGATTATTATGCTGTTTATGGGCGTGATGATTTCCGGGCAATTGATCGCAACAGAGATTACAGCAGAGAAAAGCTCAAGGGTTATGGAGATTCTCATTACAAGCGTCTCACCATTAACACAGATGTTTGGGAAGATCATTGGTATGTTCATTGTTGCATTATCACAGATTACACTGTTGGTAGCTGCTATAGCGATTAACCTTATGCTCCCTCATAATCGGGATGCTATTTCAGAGCTCAATATTAATTTATCAGACATTGACCCTATGTTGTTGGTTTACGCCATATTCTTCTATCTGACAGGATACTTCCTCTATGCAACGATGTTCGCTGCAGTGGGTTCTCTTGTTAGCCGCACCGAGGATTTAGGTCAGGCAATATTACCGATTACCATGTTGACCATGGTGGGTTATTTTATAGCGATCTATGGTATTCAAGACCCGAACTCCATGCTGGTGCAGATTACATCCTTCATTCCATTTTTCTCGCCATTCATCATGTTCCTTCGTCTTGGTACGACAGATCCGGCAGTGTGGGAGGTTGTTTTGTCCTTCGCAATTCTTCTAGTGTCGATATTGGGTATTGGCTGGCTGGCATCGAGAATATACCGTGCAGGTGTGCTGATGTATGGTAAGCGACCGAGCTTCAAGGAGCTTATGAGAGCGATGAGGGCTTATAGGGCGTAGATTAGAATTTCTTATCTATTTTACACCGTTGGGAACCAAATGCTAGAAGTTAGAAATCGTAGACGGAGGATGAATATTATGCAAAAAAAGATGATGCAAGCACTTGTGAAGAAACACGCAAAACCAGGGCTATGGCTAGATGAAGTGCCTATTCCTGAAATAGGCATAAATGATATATTGATAAAAATATGCAATACATCAATATGCGGAACAGATGTGCACATTTACCAATGGGATGAGTGGGCACAAAGAACGATACCAACCCCAATGATCATTGGTCATGAATTTGTGGGTATGGTTGAGGCTGTGGGCAGTAACGTTTATGGTTTTGAAATTGGTGATCTCGTTTCAGGAGAAGGACATCTAGTTTGTGGTTTGTGCCGGAACTGTCTTGCGGGAAGAAGGCACCTTTGTAACAAAACGAGTGGGGTTGGTGTTAACCGACATGGTGCTTTTGCCGAATACCTTTCCATTCCTGTAACCAATGTTTGGCACTGTGATGCGTCCATTCCTTCTGAACTGTTAAGCTGCTTTGATCCCCTTGGCAATGCTGTGCACTCTGCGCTTGCTTTTGACGTGTTAGGTGAGGATGTTCTGATTACAGGTGCGGGACCAATTGGCATAATGGCTGTTGCTGTAGCAAAGCATGCAGGTGCAAGGCATGTCGTCATAACCGATATGAATCCATATCGTCTTGAACTTGCAAAGAAAATGGGAGCGACTCTTGCAGTAGACATTAGTAAGGGTTCTATCAAGGATGCTGCACATTCACTGGGTATGAAGGAAGGGTTTGATGTCGGATTAGAAATGTCAGGGAATGCCATAGCCTTTGGTGATTTGGTAAACAACATGTGCCATGGTGGAAAGATTGCTGTACTGGGTATTCAAAAGCCCGATGCACAGATAGACTGGGGAAAAGTTATCTTTAATGGGCTTACCATAAAAGGTATATATGGAAGAGAGATGTATGAAACCTGGTACAAGATGACGGCAATGCTTCAGTCTGGACTTGACATTGCTCCAATCATTACCCATCGATATGACTATCGCGATTTTGAAGAGGGCTTTGCGACCATGTCGTCGGGAAATTCCGGGAAGGTTATTCTAAAATGGAGTGAGATGCGATGAAGAATCAAACTTTGAGCTATTATCAATCAGAACTGCAAATGATTAAAGATCATGGATTATGGAAGGAAGAAAGAATCATTTCTAGTCCACAAAATTCCAAAATCAATATTTTGGGACATGATAATGTATTAAATATGTGTGCTAACAATTATTTGGGGCTTGCTAACAACCCCGAAGTGATCAAAGCTGCAAAGGATAGTTTTGACCAATGGGGTTATGGTTTGTCTTCTGTTAGATTTATCTGTGGCACTCAGGAGATTCATAAGCAACTAGAGCATAAATTGTCCCAATTTTTAGGGACAGAGGATACCATTCTCTACTCCTCCTGTTTTGATGCAAATGGAGGAATATTCGAAGTGATACTTTCTGATCAGGATGCAGTTATCAGCGATGAATTGAATCACGCCAGTATCATAGATGGTATAAGGTTATGCAAAGCTGCTCGTTATAGATATAAGAACAATGATATGGCAGACCTTGAAGAACAGTTGAAGGAGGCCCAAAACAGTAGGTTTCGTCTAATTGTAACTGACGGTGTCTTCTCTATGGATGGATTTATTGCAGATCTTAAGAGTATTTGTGATTTAGCAGTCCGCTACAATGCTCTTGTTATGGTTGATGACAGTCACGCAGTTGGCTTTGTAGGGGAGAAAGGTAGAGGTACTCATGAGCACTGTGGTGTTATGGGTAGAGTGGATATTATGACAGGTACGTTAGGCAAGGCTTTGGGTGGAGCCAGTGGTGGATATATAAGTGGTAGGAAGGAAATCATAGAACTTCTAAGACAAAGGTCTCGCCCATATTTGTTCTCGAATACACTTGCTCCTTCCATAGTAGCGGCATCCATAAAGGTTCTGGATACGCTGATGCAATCAACAAGCCTAAGGGATATGCTCTTCGATCGTACCCAATATTATAGAGAAGGCTTGAAGACTGCAGGCTTTCAAATACCCGATGGCATACATCCCATCGTACCCATCATGTTGGGTGATGCTGTACTTGCGCAGAAGATGTCAAGCGAGCTACTAGAAAAGGGCATATATGTGACAGCATTTTTCTATCCTGTTGTGCCCCTTAACAAGGCAAGATTACGCACGCAAGTATCCGCTGCCCATTCGATAGAAGAGTTGGATTATGCCATTAGGATGTTCGCTGAGGTCAGAGATTCTTATGGACACTAACAACAATAACCGTTTCTCACATTAATGATCAATTAACCAGGCAAACCCGCAGCAGCATCTAGAATTTGTTTCATCGTGAAAGAGACACATTGGAGGCGATCCGAATGGATCGTCTCCAATGTGTCATATACCGTAAGGAGCTCGTACTTGTCACCGGATAAGATGTATTGTTCCAGACATTCATTTGCAGGATCGACGATCCAATATTCAGGAATATGATACTTGGCATAGGCGATCAGCTTATTCTGCTTGTCACGTTTAACAGAGTGAGGAGACAATATCTCTGTGATTAAGTCGGGGATTCCTTCAATGCCTCGACGCGTAATGATATCGAGCTTGCTACGATGCACCATGACGATGTCCGGTTGGCGGACTTCTGTAGGAGATAGAATCAGATCGATCGGTGAAGCGAATATGATGTACTGAGACTGGCATCTGTTCATAAGTATGTTTAGCAATTGAGAGCTAATGACTTGATGCTTGGGTGTAGGCGCAGGGGTCATAAGCTCCAGCACGCCATCAGCCAATTCGTAACGGCTTCCGTCATCTGGCAAATTTGCATAATCGTCATAGGTGGCAGGTTGTTCCTTGATGATCGGTTTATCCTTGTTAGATTTCATGGAATCCCTCCTCGTATATGCATTGTTATTACCAATTATAGCAAACGTCTCAAAGCACATCTATAGTAGAATAAGTACCTCTCGATTACTAGAAAAAGCTGGTTCAGGAAATACGCAAACCGAGGTTCTTGACCGCAAGTTAAGATTTGAAGTTTGGTGACCCGAAATCGTATTTGCAAACTTTTATTAAATGAGGCGAATATATGATAAAGCTAGGTGTTCTGGATCAGGTGTTCATCAGTGAAGGCCAAACGGCAACGGAAGCACTGCAGGAATCAACATGTCTCATTCAAGCGACAGAAGCATTAGGCTACTCCCGTTTCCGGGTGTCCGAGCATCATGCTATGCCTGCGCTCGCATTCTCCAGCCCAGAGGTGCTCGTCGCACATCTGGCGGCGGCAACCTCACGCATTCGCGTCGGCTCAGGTGGCATCATGCTCACGCATTATAGCGCGTATAAGGTCGCTGAGAATTTCCGGCTGCTGGAGGCGCTCCATCCAGGTCGCATTGACCTAGGACTCGGTCGCGCGCCAGGTGGAATGCCGCTTGCAACCAGAGCTTTGCAGCAGGATAAACACGTCGATGTAAGTAAATACCCTCAGCAGGTTCTTGATATTGTCGGCTATTTCCACGATGCGATGCCTGCAGGGCACCAATTTGAGAAGCTGCTGGCATCTCCAGCCATACCCACAGCGCCAGAGATATGGCTGCTGGGGTCCAGTGACGAAAGCGCCAGAATTGCGGCAATGCTAGGTACCTCGTACGCGTTCGCGGAATTCTTCGGCACACCAGGCGGTGAACGGGCAACGCAGTATTATAACGAGCACTTCAAGCCTCATCCGCCTCTTGAGAGTCATCCGCGCTCGATGATTGCTACAATGGCGATCTGTGCGGAGACAGAAGAAGAAGCGAACCAATTAGCGACGAGTAGTGATCTATTGTTCCTCGGTATTCGAACCGGTATCGAGATGGAATTCCTACCATCTGTGCAAACCGCAATTGATTATCCGTACAGAGAGCTGGATCTATTGCATATTCAGCAAATTCGCGAGCGTCGTGTAATCGGAACACCCGTTCAGGTGAAGGAGAAGCTGCTTCAGATGGGCTCGGATTATAACGTCGGCGAGATTCTCATCAACAGTCCAATTCATGACGAGAAAGCGCGTATCCGCTCCTATGAGTTGATTGCGGATGTGTTCGGGATGATGTCTGATTAATATGTGTATAAAGCAAGAATTTTACCAACATTTTTTATCAATAAAATAAGTGTTAGGGGTTGATAAGTTTCTCATATCATGATACATTAACTAAAGTGTTTTTACGGGCTCGTAGCTCAGTTGGTAGAGCAGTTGACTCTTAATCAATTGGTCGTGGGT
>JBBDTA010000014.1:0-56824 GCA_040904605.1 Paenibacillaceae bacterium | reverse complement strand
CATAGAGGACAAGAAAGGACGGTAGCCCGATGGAACCTAACATAAATCGATTACAACAGAATAAATGGCGCCAAAAGGTGAATAGATGGAAGAATAGTAGAAGTGTTCGTGTTCTATTGTTTTTCTCATTCATTGTGCTGTACTACCTGTCCGTTTCTCCCAAATTGATACAAGAGACCTATGATATTAAACTGAATGGCATTAGTAGTAAATCTATCCTTGCACCACGAATGATTGAGAATAAAGCTGCGACCTTACGTGCCCAAGCGGATGCATCTGAGGATGTACAGCCCGTACAAACCGTGATTCAATTGAGGAATGAGGAAATCGTAGAGCTAGTCTTTAATAAGATCGAGCAGCTTAACCCGGATACCTTAATGAGCAACGATGACAAAATAGCGATATATCGGAGCGAGTTCCCTCAATTATTCAAAGATTACACAGATCGTTATATTCGTGATAATCGTGATCTATATAAAGAGGCTATGCTTGAAGAAATTCAAGCTCAAATGGCAGACTATGAATATCGTATACCAGAAGAAACATACTTCAAGATACCAAAAATCTCTGCACAGGAAATATCGGAGATGAAATTTGTAACTAAGAGTATTGTAACTAAACTGATGCTTGAAAGGAATAATGATCCACTAGCATCACGTACCAAGGTACCTGAGATGGTCAATGCTTCACAATTGTCGAACAAGAATGCTCGAGAGATCGTACAGGAGATAGCTCGATTTGCACTGACTTCGAATCGATTCTATGATGAAGAAGCCACCAAGGAAGCTAGAATTCAAGCAGCTGAGATGACTGAAGCGATCTATGTGCAGAAAGGTGATGTGCTCGTCGCTAAGGGTCAACGAATCACAGCAGAAAATTATGATCTCCTACAGGATTTGGATGTACTGAAGAATTCAACAAACCTCTGGCCTCATCTCGGCATGCTGATAATGGTATCATTGTTCGTCTTCGTGCTGTATATGTTCATTCGCCAAAGTCAGCTTGCTATCATGGCGAATAATGTACATCTGCTCATGCTATTGCTGATCCATATACTGACGATTATCAGTATTGTGATTATTTCTCTTGGTCAGGATGCGGATGTTCCATACATCGGATATATGGCTCCAGTAGCATTAGGGAGCATTCTGATTACGATCTTATTGGATGCCCAAATCGCCTTTATCTCCTCCATGATATTCAGTATATTAGCAAGTATTATTCTGAATGTTCGTAACGATCTTATTTTCGATTATCGTTATGGCTTTGTAGCTGCTGTTGTATGTATGGTATCGATCTTTGCTATTCATAAGGTAAGTCAGAGGTCAACGATATTAAGAGCAGGTATATTGATTTGTGCTTTTGCAACAATATCTTCCATCTCATTTATTCTAATTGAGAATTCGTATTCACTGAAGAATGTGTTATATTCAATCGCCTTCTCAACCACTGGGGGGATGATTACAGCGGTTCTAGTTATTGGCCTGCTTCCATTCTTCGAGATCGCCTTTGGTATTCTGTCTCCACTCAAGCTTGTTGAGCTTTCAAATCCGAATCATCCCTTGCTTCGTAAGCTCCTTACCGAGACACCTGGGACTTATCATCACAGTGTGATGGTTGGCAATTTGTCGGAATCTGCTGCAGAGGCCATTGGTGCTGATGGATTGTTATGCCGAGTCGGTTCTTTCTATCATGATATAGGGAAAACCAAACGGCCAAGCTATTTCATAGAAAACCAGACGAATATCGAGAATCCACATGATCAGATGGACCCATCACTTAGTAAATCCATCATTATTGCTCACGCACGCGATGGTGTGGATATGCTGCTTAACCATCGTATGCCTAAACCGCTTCGTGATATTGCCGAGCAGCATCATGGGACATCATTGTTAGTGTTCTTCTATCATAAAGCGATGAAGCAGCTGGAACAGGATGGAGATACAGAGACGGTTATTGATGAGGCTGAATATCGTTACCCTGGGCCCAAGGCACAAACTCGTGAAGCGGCGATCGTGGGGATTGCTGATAGTATAGAAGCTGCTGTACGCTCCATGCGGAATCCAACCAAAGAGCAAATCGATACGATGATTCGCAAAATTATTAAAGCTCGCTTAGATGATGGACAATTCGATGAGTGTGATTTAACCATGAAGGAATTGGATTTGGTAGCTCGCAGCCTGAAGGAGACACTATTAGGGATATTCCATTCGAGAATAGAGTATCCTGAAGATTTGCCTAATCAATCCATTTCGCACAAAGATAAAAGGGGTGCACAAGTATGAGCTTAACATTAGAATGGAACAGTGAGTTGAAGGAAGAGATTCCTGGTAATTGGATCGATAAGCTCAAGATGATTCTGCATCTAGCTGGAGAGATGGAAGGTATTAAGGATGGGGAAGTGGCATTGTCCTTCGTGGATGACGAAGCCATCCGTGAATTAAATAAGAATTACCGTGGATTGGATAAAGTGACGGATGTACTCTCTTTTGCATTAACTGAGAATGAAACAGATGAGCCCATTATTATGTTCAACAACGAGGATTGGGAAGAGGCACCGGATGCCGAATTATTGGGCGATATTGTCATATCCATTCCAAGAGCGCTGGAGCAGAGTAAAGAGTATGGACATTCATTAGAGCGAGAGATTAGTTTCTTATTCGTACATGGCTTCTTACATCTGATCGGGTATGATCATCAGGATGAAGCGGCTGAGCAGATCATGATTGCTAAACAGGAACAGATATTGACCCAAATTGGACTGACGAGGTGAATACCTAATGCGCTTAATAGACAGTCTTCGTCACGCTCGTGAAGGGTATGGTTTTAGTTTAATTCATGAACGTAATATGCGAATCCACACGACGATCGCTGTCATTACTCTCATTATTGCCATCGTAATTGATTTATCTGCAATCGAATTAATATTGATGTTCCTCGCGATAACACTCGTTATTGTTAGTGAATTATTGAATACAGCTATTGAGAAAACGGTTGATCTGGCTATGCCCAATCAACATCCGATTGCCAAAGCGGCCAAGGATTGCGCTGCAGCTGCCGTATTGGTGTGTGCACTCTTTGCAATTGCTGTAGGAATCATCATTGTGGGTGACCATATCATTGGAGGTATTACATGGAGATGGACATCCGGAAGCTGAAGGAAGCAGCGGTCGCAGTAAGAGAGAATGCATATGTTCCTTATTCTGAGTTTAAAGTCGGTGCTGCGCTTATGGATGGCAATGGACATATACATGCTGGTTGCAATGTAGAGAATGCAGCTTATGCTCCAACCAATTGTGCGGAACGTACCGCTTTATTCCGAGCGATTGCAGATGGAGCAACAGCAGGCAGCTTTCGAATGATGGCTGTTGTCGCTGATATGCAAGATCCCGTCAGTCCTTGTGGCGTATGTCGCCAAGTATTAATTGAGCTCTGCTCTCCTGACATGCCTGTATTCATGGGCAATATACAGGGGGAATGGGTACAGAGCACTGTCTCACAATTGTTACCCGGCGCATTCGGTCCCAAATCGTTAGAACGATTGAATGATTCACAAAAGTAATCTGTAAGAGTAATTCGCAATAGTAATTCGTACCAAACAATAGGATGTTCAATAGGATGTTCAATATATCAGGAGGCAGTATTCATGAACACGTCAACGACGAAGAGTAAATTTCAGAGTGGATTCGCGGCAATTATTGGTCGACCCAATGTAGGCAAGTCAACCATGATGAATCAAGTGCTTGGCCAGAAGGTTGCCATTATGTCTGACAAACCACAGACCACACGTAATAAAATTCATGGGGTTTATACACAGGATGATCATCAGATTGTGTTCCTTGATACACCAGGAATTCACAAAGCGCAATCAAAGCTTGGCGATTATATGATGAAATCTGCTTTGGGCGCACTCGAGGAAGTGGATGTCATCTTATTCCTAGCTGATATTGTAGATGGCTTAGGTGGTGGCGACAGGTTCATTATTGAACGACTGAAGAACATCCAAACACCCGTCATCCTAGTGCTCAATAAGCTCGATAAGGTTCAACCTGAGAATGTATTCGAAGCGATAACCGCTTACAAGGATTTATACCCATTCGCTGATATTGTACCGATCTCTGCGTTAGTAGGTCATAACGTGGATACGCTGCTCAAGGTTGTGGTCAAATATCTTCCGGAAGGACCACAGTACTATCCGTCTGATCAGATTACTGATCACCCTGAGCAATTTATCTGCGCAGAGCTTATCCGAGAGAAAATTCTTCACCTCACGCATGAAGAAATCCCTCATTCAATCGCCGTCTTTATTGAGGATATGAAGGTGGAGGTGAATGGTATCGTGCATATATCCGCTGTCATCTATGTCGAACGAGATTCACAGAAGGGGATCATCATTGGTAAGCAGGGTGCGCTGCTCAAGAAGGTTGGTCAGTTAGCCAGACATGATATCGAGAAGCTATTAGGCTCCAAGGTGTTCTTAGAAATATGGGTTAAGGTGAAGAAGGATTGGCGAAATCATGAGAGGTCATTAAAAGATCTTGGTTATCGCAACGAATAAGACTGGGCAGAACTGGATTGGATTGGTAGTCATTCCAAGGCATAGTTTCCCCTCTTTCGTCTCATCCTATCTCTATAACAACTGCATAGTCATTTTCGAGAGGATGGATACCGAATGCGAACCTTTTCGTGGGAGTATTTTACACTGACTGGAGATGTCGATGCTTACCTGCTATATAAAGATATGCATCTGATTAACAATAATCGTGATGCTGAGGATGAGCTCATGGATGAGGAGGATCAAGCCACAGGCAATTATATATAGAATATGACCAATCGTTTGGGAGAAGAAGGCGATTATCGTGTTGCACCGTATAGAAGGTATTGTCATACGGAGTATGGATTATGGGGAAAGCAACAAGATTATTACATTATTCACCCGAGATGTCGGAAAAGTTGGCGTAATGGTTAGAGGTGCTAAGAAAATGAACAGTCGGCACTCCGCGATCGCACAGCTATTCACACACGGTGAATTTGTGTTCTTCAAAACCGGAACACAGATGGGTACACTGAACCATGCTGACATCATCTCGAGTCACCATCGATTGAGAGCAGATTTGATTCTTACTGCATACAGTGCTTACATGGCTGAGATGATTGACCGAATACTCACCGACAATGAGCCCAATCCATTCATCTATGAGCAATTAAAAGCTGCACTAGATAGTATAGAGGATGGGAAGGACTCGCAGATGATCACTCATCTGTTCGAGATGAAGATGCTCATTCAAGCTGGTTATGCACCGAATTTCGATAAATGCGCATCATGTGGCACAGATACCAATCATCCCAGGTTAAATGTTCAACTTGGAGGTTTGTTATGTGTGAACTGTGTAACGAATTATCCACAAGCATTAGAAATAACTGATGGGCTATTAAAGTTATTACGGTTATTGGCTAAGGTTGATCTCAATCGTTTGGGAAAAGTAGAAGTGAAGCTTGAAACCAAGCTATTATTGAAACAGGTCATGCGTGCTTTTCTGGATACACACATCGGTATACAATGGCGCTCGCAGCATGTGATGGATCAGATCGAGAAGTATGGTGTATAGCTGAGCAGTCTTATTTTTGACTCGATTTAGTAGACATGATATAATGCTTACCAAAAGTAAAGTATTTATTAGGCACTATGATGGAGAAGAGTAGTCGGGTTGCGTAATTATAGCGAGCTGGGGATAGTGTAAGCCCGGTACTTACGTATCGATGAATGGCATTCCGGAGTGCCAGCACCACGAAAAGAGGGCAACCTTCGCTTGCAGAATGTTGCCAATTAGGGTGGAACCGCGGGAGATAGCTCTCGTCCCTATGTCTGATTCAGACGCAGGAACGGGAGTTTTTTGATGTGCATATTAGGCTATAGATGAATGAAGTATATTAGGGGGTATTCGATGAATTTTCAAACGATGATTTTAACGCTGCAGCAATTCTGGTCCAATCAGAATTGTATGATTGTTCAGCCATACGATGTAGAGAAGGGTGCGGGTACAATGAACCCGATGACCTTCCTGCGAAGCATTGGACCCGAGCCTTGGAACGTAGCCTACGTTGAACCATCTCGTCGGCCTGCAGATGGTCGGTATGGTGAGAATCCGAATCGCCTTTATCAGCATCATCAATTCCAGGTCATCATGAAGCCATCACCCAACAATATACAGGAGATTTATCTAGATAGTCTGAGACTTCTAGGTATTGACCCTTCATTCCATGATATTCGATTTGTTGAAGATAACTGGGAAGCTCCAACTCTAGGTGCTTGGGGACTCGGTTGGGAAGTATGGCTGGATGGGATGGAAGTTACTCAATTTACGTATTTTCAACAGGTAGGCGGTCTCGATGCTAATCCAGTTGCTGTAGAGATAACATATGGTTTAGAGAGACTTGCCTCCTATATTCAGGATAAAGAGAATGTGTATGAGCTTGAATGGGTGAATGGAATTACGTATGGTGATGTATTCCATCAAGCAGAGTACGAGCATTCCAAATATACATTCGAAGTATCAGATTCAACCATGCTGTTCTCACTCTTTAGTATGTACGAGGAGGAAGCGCGTCGTGCTATGGCCGAGAGGCTTGTTTTTCCCGCTTATGATTATGTATTAAAATGTTCTCATTCCTTCAATTTATTAGATGCTCGTGGTGCGATAAGTGTTACGGAACGAACCGGATATATTGTACGAGTCCGTAATCTGGCGCGTCAGATTGCACAGACATATCTGGAGGAGCGAGAACGTCTCGGCTTCCCGTTATTACAAAACAAAGGGGCGATAAGTCCATGACAAAGCAGCTGTTATTGGAAATTGGCATGGAGGAAGTGCCAGCAAGATTTATACGTGGAGCAGCCGAACAACTTGGACAGAAGCTGACGAAATGGTTAACCGACTCCAGAATTTCGTTCTCAACCGTTCAACTCTATGCAACGCCTAGAAGAATGGCCGTTATGATTAGTAATATGAATGAGCAACAAACGGATCTCGACGAGGAAGTAAAAGGTCCTTCCCTGCGAATTGCCCAGGATGAACAAGGGCAATGGACGAAGGCTGCAGTGGGTTTTATGAAAGGTCAAGGCGTGACCGAGCATGATGTGTATGTGAAGGAAGTTGCTGATGTTCAATATATGTATGCAAGAAAGAGCAGCAAAGGAGCACCGACCATACAATTGCTATCCAAGCACTTACAGGATTTAATTCAATCTATGGCATTCCCTAAGAATATGCGATGGGGCTTCTATGAGCTGAAATTCATTCGACCTATTCGTTGGATGGTTGCATTGTTCGGTTCGGATGTGATCCCATTGGAAATTACGGGTGTTACAGCTGGACGGTTAACCAAGGGGCACCGTTTCCTTGGTGTAGATACAGAGATTAGCTCGCCCGAGGTGTATGTCGAACGCTTGCGTGAGCAGAGCGTTATTGTGGATATTGATCAGCGCAAGAAGATGATTGTTCAACAGATAGAGAATTTAGCGGCTGACAAAGGTTGGCACATCGCAATGAAGGAAGATCTGTTAGAAGAGGTATTGTTCTTGGTTGAATATCCAACAATCCTGTATGGGAATTACGCGCCCGAGTTCCTGACGATTCCCCAAGAGGTATTAATTACGTCGATGCGTGAGCATCAACGATATTTCCCAGTACTGGATAAGAACGGTCAGCTCTTACCTTACTTCGTAACGATTCGTAATGGGAATACACAAGCGCTGGAGCAAGTGGCAAAAGGTAATGAGAAAGTACTGCGGGCACGTTTGTCGGATGCTAAATTTTTCTACGAAGAAGATCAGAGGATGCAGATTAGCGATGCATTGAAGCGACTTGAGACGATTGTATTCCATGAAGAGCTGGGAACGATTGGGGATAAGGTGCGACGAATTGAAGCGCTCACCAACCGTATTGCTCACATTATTCATGTAGAACAAGAGCAGCTGCCGTCTATACAACGTGCTGCTCAAATTTGCAAATTCGATCTTGTTTCCCAGATGGTTTATGAATTCCCCGAGCTTCAAGGTGTGATGGGTGAAGATTATGCACGTAAGCTTGGGGAATCAGAGCAGGTTGCACGAGCGATGAATGAACATTACCTGCCTCGGTTTGCTGGAGATCAAGTGCCTGCATCGATCGTTGGAGCAATCATTAGTATTGCCGACAAGATGGATACAATTGCAGGTTGCTTCTCTATAGGTATTATCCCAACAGGCTCTCAGGATCCATATGCATTACGTCGACAAGCGACAGGGATTGTTCAAATATTGATCGAGCATAACCTTTCGTTATCCCTGAGAGATTTATTCCGAAGCGCACTTGAGGTCATTCAATTGCAAATTCCGTTAAAACGGACAAGCGATGAGATTCACACAGACATGTATGACTTTTTCTCACTTCGAATGAAAAATATTCTATCCGATAAAGTGCGTTACGATATCGCAGATGCTGCTATGGAGCCAGGTATAGACTCAGTACCCGCCGTTATTCGCAAAGCACAAGCCTTAGCTGACTTTCTTGGGACCACAGAAGCCAAATCTATCGTGGATGCTTTCAATCGTGTTCATAATTTGGCCGCCAAGTCTAGCGATGAGCTTATGAATACAGCGATATTCGAGGAACAAGTGGAATTTGATCTATACAAAGAGTCACAATCCATTCATATATTATATATGGAGAGGATGCAACAGGGGCAAGAAGCAGAGGCATTGCAGATTCTGACCCGATTGAAGGATAGGATCAATCCATATTTTGATGCTGTGATGGTGATGACAGACAATATGGAACTCCGTCAAGCGAGATTAGCATTGCTTGCAGCTGTTGCGAAGCCTATATTCTCCTTTGCTGACTTCTCCAGAATCGTGTGGTCCTAAAAAAGGATTTCAACTAAATATCTCGTATATATATGATGACAAGTAAATTAGGAATGTTTGGTGATCGTTATTCAGTCGTTACCGTTTAAGATAATCGTAGATGCGGATGCATGCCCAGTAAAAACGGAGATCATTACCGTGGGAAAGCAATTTAAGGTTGAGGTGGTTATTGTTGCCTCCTTCGATCATCGAATGGCTCCTGCTACAGAAGGCGTGACAGTCATTCAGGTTGACCGTTCTGATCAATCTGTGGATCTATATATTGCTAACCGAATATCTCGAGGTGACATACTCGTTACCCAAGACTACGGTCTTGCTACGATTGGTCTTGCTAAAGGAGCGATTACACTATCCAATCGCGGCCAATTGTATAAGAATGAAACGATTGATTTTATGTTAGAACGCAGACATGAGCTTGCGAAACAACGAAGAAGTGGGAAGTATGCCCGTGGCTCCGGACCTAAAGCTTTTACCGAGGAAGACCGAAATTATTTTCTACAATCTATGACAAAAGTTTTGACACACTTGCAGGAGAATAAATCCGTTTAGCGAATAGTTATACGTGGCAATTTGGAAGCTACTTATACAGAATAGAGGAGTACATGTCTAATAAAATTCCAGAAGAAGTGATTGCCGCTGTACTCAAGCATCACGACATTGTGGAGACAGTTGGCAAGTATGTTCATCTTATGAAGCAAGGGCGGAATTACAAAGGTCTATGTCCGTTCCATTCTGAGAAAACTTCGTCATTCACCGTCTCGCCAGAGAAACAAATTTTTCGTTGTTTTGGCTGTGGGGCTGGGGGGCATGTTATCAAGTTTGTAATGGATATTGAAGGCTATTCCTTCCCAGAGGCCGTTCGTCATATGGCCAAGGAAGCACAAATTTCTGTTCAATGGGAAGAAACTTCTGTTCAGGAATCGGAAGAACAGAAGGAATTCTCTACAATCATAGCAGCACATGAGCTTGCCGTAAAAATTTACAATTATGTGCTGAAGAACTCTGTCGAAGGTCACGCTGCTCTCGAATATTTGCGCGCTCGGGGCTTTACAGATCATTTGATTGAAGAATTTCAGATTGGTTATGCTCCTGCTTCTTGGGATACTCTAGTCCGTTACCTGGCCAAGAATCAATTTGATTCGGAATTGATGGAGAAGGGTGGACTTATATCAGCTAAGCAAGATCATAGTGGGTATGTAGACCGCTTCCGTGATCGAATCATGTTCCCGATTCACAATAATCAAGGAAAACCGATTGCTCTGTCAGGACGAATCGTTGGTGAGGGTCAACCCAAATATCTGAATTCACCTGAAACACCTGTGTTCAACAAGAGTCGTACTTTGTTTAATCTTCATCGCGCAAGATCAGCCATTCGCAAATCCGGGGTTGTAGTTATTTTTGAGGGGTTTGGTGATGTGATCCGAGCTTGGGAAGCAGGAACGGAGAATGGTGTAGCAACAATGGGTACTGCTCTAACGGAGTGGCATGCTCGTATTATTCGAAGACTGGCAGAGCAGGTTATCGTTTGCTATGACGGAGATCAGGCCGGATTAGCCGCTGCTTACAAAAGTCTGGATCTATTAGAGAAGGAAGGCTGTTCCGTCAGTGTAGCCCAATTGCCAGATGGACTTGATCCAGATGACTATATTGCTCAGCATGGTAAAGACGCCTTTCAGCAGCATATTATTCAGAGTGCGGTGCCAGCTACGAAGTATAGACTGATTTATCTCCGCAGGAGTTTTCCAGCGAGAGGCGATGAAGGAAGGCTTAAGTACATTCAAGCAGCATTAAAGATCATTGCTGAATTGCAATCACCAACGGAGAGAGAATTTTATCTGCGAGAATTATCGGTTGACTTTCAATACACAATGGAAGCTTTGCATGAACAACTACATCAGCTCCGGCAACAATCACAAAATTTAAAGCGTCATAGGGATAAGAACGAAATTCCGTGGAATAATGTTATGCAGGGTGAAAGCGGCAAGAAAGGCGTTCCTTCCTTACTACCCGCCTACCACAATGCAGAACGGAAGCTGCTGACGATTATGATGGAGGATCGTGAAGTAGCTATGTACGTCCAGGAACATCTGGCTGATCAATTTCATGTCGAAGCTCATGCAGCCATTGCTGCTTATCTATATGCTTATTATGCTCAGGGCAATGAACCTGATCCCAGTCGGTTTATCACCAGACTTGAAGACGAGAGCCTCGTTAATATTGCTAGTGCTATGTTAATGACAGAAACAGGCGCAGGTATTCATGCACAGGTGATTGATGATTACATTAGAGAGATTAAGAAGTACCCCAAACAACAAGCAATTAGGCAGAAAAAGGAAGATCAGAGTCAAGCTATGCGATCTGGAGATATGCTGAGAGCGGCGCAAATTGGCATGGAGATTATATCCTTGGAGAAAGAACTGAAGTCAATATAACGTGAGCAATTGGCGTTAAGATGGCGACCAGGGAGGAGGGAGTTGGAATAATGGCAAACGAACAGCATACTGAATTAGAAACTGAGTTAACATTGGAACAAGTGAAGGATCAGCTAATCGAGCTAGGTAAGAAGCGTTCCTCACTCACTTACAAAGACATCATCGAACGATTAAGTCCATTCGACCAAGATCCTGAACAGATGGATGATTTTTTTGAGTTGTTAGCTGATCAGGGAATTGAAGTGAATAATGAGAATGAAGAAGAGAACTCTCTCGATCCAGATGGACAGCCGAGAGAGCGTGACGAATTCACATTCGAAGACGATATTTCACTTCCACCAGGAATTAAGATTAACGATCCGGTTAGAATGTACTTGAAGGAAATTGGCCGAGTTCCCTTGCTGTCAGCTGAAGAAGAAATTCAACTGGCGAAGCGAATTGAGGATGGGGATGAAGAGGCTAAACGCAGATTAGCCGAAGCCAACCTCCGACTTGTTGTTAGTATCGCCAAACGTTATGTTGGACGCGGCATGCTTTTCTTGGATTTAATCCAAGAGGGTAATATGGGATTGATTAAAGCGGTAGAGAAATTTGATCATACCAAAGGTTATAAATTCAGTACGTATGCTACCTGGTGGATTCGTCAGGCCATTACACGTGCTATAGCGGATCAAGCCAGAACCATTCGTATTCCTGTTCATATGGTTGAGACGATTAACAAGCTCATTCGTGTTTCGCGTCAACTTTTGCAAGAACTAGGTCGTGAACCAACTCCAGAAGAGATAGCTCAAGAGATGGAGCTTAGCACGGAGAAAGTGCGAGAGATTATGAAGATTGCCCAAGAGCCTGTATCGTTAGAAACACCAATAGGCGAAGAAGATGATTCACATCTTGGTGATTTCATTGAGGATCAGGATGCACTAGCTCCTGCAGATGCCGCGGCTTATGAATTGCTAAAGGAACAGCTCGAGGATGTGCTGGATACATTAACCGAACGAGAAGAGAATGTTCTTCGATTACGTTTTGGTTTAGATGATGGCAGGACACGAACACTTGAAGAAGTAGGTAAAGTATTCGGTGTTACTCGTGAACGTATTCGTCAGATAGAAGCCAAAGCTCTTCGTAAGCTTCGTCATCCAAGCCGTAGCAAACGCTTGAAGGACTTTTTGGAGTAAAATAGTTCGTTTATACTTAGGATGACCTTTCTGCTCGCAGGTAGGTCATTTTCTGGTTAGGAGTGAGGAATGATTGGATCCTGTTAAGCGACAAACCATCTTAAGTGAAATTGAACGCTGGCGCAGCAGTAAGATACTTCCAGAGCACTATTGTGATTTTTTAATGAATTTATATATTGATGAGCAAGAAGACGCGAAGCGTAAGGGACGCAACTCTTCCACAACAGGCAGTCGACGGGCATACAGGAATTCATTCCTTATCTTTTGCTTAATCTCCTTGTTTTTGGTTTGTTCCCTGTATTTTACCTCTTTTCATCCAGCGATGCAAATCGGTCTTTCACTTTCAGTGATTGGAATACTATATAGCATAGGTATTGCAGAACGTCAGAGGAAACCGACATTTGCTTACATGTGTATAGGTATAGCATCTATGTTTTTATTGTTCATGGGTGAGCTAATCTTGCGTATTAATGAATGGAATAGTGCGACAATGGTTATAGGTACTATCGCTTTCAGTGGGGCACTGTGGATTCTTATTGGTATCTTTGCACGTATTGGATTATTGCATTTCTGCGGTTGGGTATGTATGATCATGGCTTATACTTGGTTGATTCAATGGATTCATCCCGAACCGAAATGGTATGTTCTTCAACTATACGCTACTCCTGTATTCATTGCTCTATTCATGCTTGGCAGAAATCAGCTGGTAACTAATCGTATGACCGGATGGCTGTTAATTATTATCTCTAGTCTATTCTTCTTAATTCCAGAAATCTATGGGTTATTATTCTCAGACATCTCTCATCTCATTCTAATTACTGGAATCGTCTGCAAAACATTGAGCCTGGCCATAATCGTATGGCTTGTACAAAGAAAACGCAAAATGAAAGAGTGGGTAACAGGTTGATGAAAGAGAATTATACATCAGTTAAATTATCTCTAAGATTAAAAATGATTGCTGATCAAGTTCCTCAGAGTAGCCGAATGGCGGATATAGGTTCCGATCATGCGCTACTGCCAGTATATCTGGCACAACAAGGTATTATAGAAAGTGCGATTGCAGGTGAACTGAATGAAGGACCCTTCCTAGCCGCTAGCAAACAAGTCCAACAAGCAGATCTCGGGCACATCATATCGGTACGTCATGGTGACGGGTTATCTGTTTTACATGCTAATGAAGTGGATACGATTGTCATTGCGGGTATGGGTGGTTCTACAATGGTCAGTATTCTTGATCAAGGACTTGATTGTCTTGCTGGAGTTAAACGACTTATTATGCAGCCCAATGTGGGGGAGTATGCCTTAAGAGAGTGGTTCGTTCACAACAATTGGTTTCTTCAGGATGAGTACATTCTTGTTGAAGATGGTCTAACGTATGAAATACTTATCGCAGTTCCAGCTGACACTGACGAGCTAATAAGAAGTCTAGCCGAATTATATAGTCCAATTGTTCTAGAGGATGGATTTGAAGTGGATCGTTATTTGCAGATGTTGATGGGACCCTATCTTGTTCGCGAATCTAACGTAACATTCAAGAATAAATGGCTTCAAGAGATCAGTAAGCGGGAATGGATTATTAATCATTTAGGCAAGTCAGAACATCCAGTGTCTTTAGACAAGAGGATACATCTTGAAGCTGAGATCGAATCGATTAGGAGAGCCTCTAATGGTTGGGCTAAATAAGGAGTGATGTTAGAATGATCGCGAATGGCCAGACCATCGTACAATTCATGGAGCAATTGGCTCCGAAGCAATATGCGTTCGTTGATGATCCCATTGGTCTACAGCTAGGGGTTCTGAACAAGCCAGTGTCTCAGGTACTTATCGCACTCGATGTGACTCCAGACGTTGTATCCGAGGCAATTGACATGCAAGCTGAACTAATTATCGCTCATCATGCTATCTTATACCGTCCCATCAAACATTTGCGAATGGATCTTCCAGCTGGCAAGCTTTATGAATCATTGATCAAGAATGATATTGCTGTATATATTGCTCATACGAATCTTGATGTAGCTACAGGTGGTGTTAATGATATTCTGGCCAACATGCTTGGCCTTGAGCATCTGAGCTTTCTCCAAGAGGTTCGGCCGGATCAGGGAATTGGTCGAGTCGGCAAGTTACCTAAGCACCAATTGTTATCTGAATTCATTAACACAGTGAAGATAGCTTATGATATTCCCGCAGTTCGTTTCGTTGGTGACCCAAATCGTATGATCAGGAAGGTCGCTGTTCTTGGAGGTTCAGGTCGTGATTATGTGAAAGCTGCAATATTCGCTGGAGCTGATGTGTTGATCACGGGAGATATCGATTACCACACAGCTCACGATGCGTTAGCTGCTGGCATGAACATCATTGATGCAGGCCATAACATTGAGAAGCTGCTGAAGCCTGCTGTCGCTAATATCTTGCAGGAGAAGCTTCGGAAGGGAAGGTACGTCACGAAGGTTAGTCCATCTGAATTAAACACAGAGCCTTTTCAGTTTATGTGAAGATAGCAGAAACTGTGTGTTGTGGTGGAACACACTCCTTGTTATAATAATGAATGATATAGGGAAGCTTGTCAGACAATCGCCGGCGTTCGAATGTTAATGTGCATGTGCCATTCTCATTCGAATACGGGAGGAAAGTCCGGGCTCCATAGAGCAGGATGCTGGATAACGTCCAGTCAGCGCGAGTTGAAGGATTAGTGCCACAGAAATGGACCGCCGATGGCGTATGTCTGGTTTCCAGATATACGAACAGGCAAGGGTGGAACCGTGGTGTAAGAGACCACGAGGATGTTTGGCGACTTACGTCCTGGTAAACCCCATCTGGAGCAAGACCTAGGAGGAACGCAGTGCTTAAAGGCACAGCCTTAGCTCGAGGCGCGTTCGGGTTGGTCGCTGGAGCCACGTAGCAATGCGTGGCCTAGATAGATGATTGTCACTTTCGCCGTGGGAGGGCTAACCCCCGTTATAACCACTTGAGAGTACAGAACCCGGCTTACGACAAGCTTTTCTATTCCTACATATCAATTAGAAGGTGCATTCACTAAGCTGGTAATCAGCCTTGATGGATGCACCTTTTTATTACATCGGGATGGATAGTTCCAGAACTAGGTTGTTTTTTTGTGATTTAGAGGGATGCGGTATACTTTGAACGAATTTGTTCAATTTCTCGCTTGACCCATTCCGGGAATAATCGAACGGAATTCTTGGTATTGTTTGCTTGGATTAATGCTTGTTGGACGTTGATCTGTCCATATCCGAATTGTGTATCCTTCCCACGTTCTCCTAAGTCAACAGCTGTATCACGCATAATATTCATGACCTCCGTATTCTTCAATAGAGGGTTAACGGAGCGTATTAATGCGGCTAATGCAGCAACATGGGGGCTTGCCATGGATGTCCCCGATAATGCTGCGTACTGATTATCTGGATAGGTGCTGGCGATACTTACACCTGGAGCAGCAACATCAATATAATCTCCATAATTGGAGAAAGGTGCTCGCTCTTTAAGATTGTCCGTTGCAGCAACGGCGAATACTTCGGGATATGCAGCTGGATATCCAGGTTGATCTGTATTATCATTGCCGCTTGCTGCAATTAACACGACATCACGGTCGAAAGCATATCGGACAGCATCGTGCAGAAATTCAGCTTGAGCATAATTACCTAAGCTCATATTAATAATTTTCGCACCATGATCCGTCGCCCAGATAATACCTTGAGCGACGGAATAAGTAGTTCCAGCTCCGGATTCATCTAATACCTTAATCGGCATAACTTTATCGTACCAGGTCATACCTGCAACACCTTCAAGATTGTTCACAGTTGCGGAGATCACTCCTGTGACGTGAGTGCCGTGCCCGACATCATCAGTTGGCGCTTGCTCTGGTCGGATGATATTCAGACCTTCCACTAGTCGCCCTTGTAAGTCTGGGTGATCTAGATCAGCACCAGTATCTAATACGGCAATGATGATATTATCGTTGCCTTTGGAAATCCCCCAGCCTTCAATGGTTTGTGTGATAGGCAGATTCCATTGATGAGGAGCGAATAAATCATCATTAGGGATAGGCTCGTCGTTGGTCATGTAGTAGTAGTGGGGCTCCACATATTCGACGTGATCACTATTCTTGAAATATGCCATCATCTGTTCGGCGGTTAGTTTATTGGATTCGAATACATACGTATATCCTAATTTAAGTATGGAAGTTGCGTGAATAGCTTGTTTGATCTTGGCCATCTCAGCTCGAACAGGTGTAGCTTGGAATTTAACAACAACCTGTTCTTTATGGTAGTGACTAACTCCGCCATTCTCTTCACCGTTATTCACTCGGACATCTCGGTGTGTATCGGAGTCAACGGATTCCACTTGATAATTTCCTTCGGATGGGTAAGGTACTAAACGTAAATTTTTCTTCTGTTGGTCATGGACTTGATTTAGAATTGATTGCTTGATAACACCCGTTAGGCCGCCTCCCTCTGAGGAAGGTACTGCTAATAGCATATAATGATCTTGACCGACCTGTATACTAGGAGAATGATACTCTTCTCCATCCTGAAGAGATTGTTTAGCCTTGGCTTGGAAGGGGTCTAGCTTCTTTCTTATATCCGAAGCATAGCTGCCTGAGCTAATAGCCTGTTGGATGTTAGGGCGTGTCCATGATACAGCAAGCATATGGGGATGTTCTATTCTCAATTGCTGCAGCTTTTCATTAATTTGAAGCTTTGGTGTGTGTTGCAGCTCCGGCAGTATCCGACTGAAGTCGGTTTTACATTGAATTCTGCATAATTCATTGGTCATGGTAATATCTTGATCGATTAAGATCTGCTTCTGCGCAGCTTCATAACGTGGAGCCTCCTTGACTAAGTCTTCGTGCTGCTTCTGAGTCGGAATAATGAAGTATCCGATTCCGATAAGAAGGAACAGGGCAAATATCCATCTGGGTGTTCTGTATAGCATCGCATGAGCTCCTTTTCGAGGAATGATTTCCTACTCATAGCGTTGGAAGGAATAGAACGAAATATGCATCAGGATTGATGAAGTTCTTATTGTATATTTTGTGATTTTTTTGTGTTAGGATATGAGTGAAGAAAGTTCTAATGATTATTCCAGGAGGTAACATCATCATGCTAGCGGATCAAACTAAACTCTTATGTGAATCAACAAAAATCCAGTTAAAGAATGCAATTGAGCTTCTTGAAGGTTTTCTGAACAATCATTCTCTTTCTAGTCTCTACAGTGACCAGGATGCAGCAATGATCGAATTTTACAAAGGCTTCTTGACAGATTTGAGGCACTTACTTGTATTCTCGGAAGTGTATTATGAGAAGCTAGGTGCCAATATTCGTAGACCTGTATTTAATGTAGAGAGTGCTGAGAAAGTGTTATATGATGTGTATCATCAAAGCATCAATCGTTTTTATTATCCTAAGAATGAATGCTATTCTGAAGAAGGGCGTTATGCCTATACAGGGCAGGATGCGATTAGATTCAGGAAGAAACCTGTACGTGCTGTTCGAGATATTACACTTGAGATATCCAAAATTTATGAGCAGCTTCGTGAAAATTTAACTTATTATGAGAACGATTATGTGAATCAACGCAGACTTCAAGGTGAAAAGGTTTAACCCAATAATAGCTGAGAAGATTATCAAGGAGCCTGTTTGACTGGGGCTCCTTGTTTGCATGTATAAGTCACCCCCGTTAAGGGAAACTTGTTAAGGGGGTGATACGAATGCCGAATGTAACTTGCAGTGTAGCAAACTGCGAATATTGGAAAACTGACAACAAATGCGGAGCAGACATGATTATGATCGATATTGACTCACATGCAACTAGGAAATTCAATGCAGAATTTGCAGGTGAAGGGTTTGATACCGAGCACCAGAGTCATGCAAATCGTTCTTCCAATACATGTTGCCACACATTCAAGGTCAAACAAGCTTAAGAAGCTGCTCGCACTTTATTGAGGAGGGATGAGTATGAGCAACAAAAGACGAACAAAAGATATCAAAGGGAAGAACGATATAGAGACGAACGCATTCTCTGCTGATAACGAGGCACCAAAGTTTTATTCGCGCAGCGATGAGGAATTTGCTGCCGAGGTTGCTGACGGTAAAGTAAGTCGATTTCAAGATCAACCACAGAATCGTATTGATTCAACTAAGGAAGTTGATAAAGGTAGGGCATGGGGGCTAACAGCATTAATATTGTCTATTGCAGCATGGTTTATCTGGCCAACATTATTAGCTCCAGCAGCAGTGATTATCGGACTGATCGCGTTCATGCAGGGTCGAAAGGGCATGGGCTCTGTGGCAATTATTATAGGTTTAATCGCATTCTTCTTCAATATTGGTAATGCTATTCTGTAGATTATACCTTGAGGGGCTGTCGAACTGCCGAATGTGGGCTTATGGACAGCCTCTTCGTGTTTTCCTATACTTAGTGAATCCTCGTTTCCACTCGCTTTTCAATCCATACTATTCATGCTTATGAATAAGTTGTAGAATAAATACAGATAAGCTGATCAGGGATTGGTATTTGGGGAGGATAAGAAGGTATGAATATTCATCCAAAACAGCTCGAGGAACTACTAAAACTTCGTTTCATGGACAGCGTCGGTTTGTTCCCGGAACGTTCCTCTACCTCTGTGGATGGTACGAGTGAAAGTGAGTTTCTGGCATTGTTAGAATCATTAATTCAGAGTAATGGATTAAGCGAAGGCTTAATGTCTTCAAGTGAACTTACATCAGAGAAGAGTCAATATCTATTCAACTCCAAGCTCTCAGGCAGCTATTCTATATTGAATGTTACAGATTATGATCAGCTCATTGAGCAATCGTCAACCCAATATGGCGTGGACCCAAACCTAATCCGAGCTGTTATACAGACCGAATCTGGTTATAAGTCTGACGCCGTTTCTGAATCAGGTGCGAAAGGATTAATGCAGCTGATGGATGCTACAGCAGCTTCACTTGGGGTGAAGAATTCATATGATCCACAAGATAACATTAATGGCGGAACTAAATTTCTTGCTTACCTATTACAGAAATATAATGGTCATGAGCGTGTGGCCCTTGCAGCATATAATGCTGGTCCAGGACGGATCGACAGGTTAGGAATAAGTAATGATGCGCAATTACAGGACAAGTATGATGAACTGCCACAGGAAACCCAGAATTATATACGAAAGGTAATGGGATTACGTAATGATTGATAGTGAACACTACTATGACTTTAGTGCATCCACACCTCCTTATAAGGAGGTTATTGATGTTGTTTCCGACTTAATGAACAATTACTATGGTAATCCTTCATCGCTTCATCGAAAGGGCTTTGAGGCTGAGAAGCTAATGAAACAGGCAAGGGAAGTCGTTGCTACGTGTTTACATACGGAAGCCTCACATATCATATTCACATCAGGAGGGACCGAGAGTAATAACATCGCTATAATGGGGTGTGCACGCCAATTCGCTTCGAGGGGAAAGCATCTGATTACTTCTCGAATGGAGCATTCTTCGGTCTACGAATGCTTCCAGCAGCTGGAACGCGAGGGCTTCGAGGTGACTTATGTGCCTGTGGATCGGACAGGCAGCATCCGGTCGGAGGATGTGATTCAAGCTATCCGTAACGATACAATTCTCGTAAGTATTATGCAGGTGAGTAATGAGACAGGACGCATACAGCCTGTAGAAGCAATAGGTCATGAGCTTACCAGGCATCCTCGAATTATCTTCCATGTGGATGCGGTCCAAGGCGCAGGGAAGCTACCCATCTATCCGGATAAAGCAGGCATAGATTTATTATCTTTGTCAGCTCACAAATTTTATGGCCCTAAGGGCATCGGTATTCTATATCGTCGACCGGGGATTCGTCTAAAACCTATCCTACTCGGCGGTGGACAGGAATTCGGACTGCGTCCTGGAACAGAGAATGTTCCTTTAATTGTAGGGATGGCCAAAGCGTTGAGAATGGGGACCGACAAACTTGTAGCGAATAGGCAGCATGTGGCCCATCTACGGCAAAGCCTTGTTGAGCAATTAAAGCTGGTGGATGGATTAATATTAACTGGCTCTGAAGATGAGGAAGATATGCTTCCGCATATTGTTCATTTTTGCCTGCCAGGTATTAAATCCGAGGTATTCGTACACGCCATGGAGTCCGCTGGCTTGTATGTCTCCGCTCAATCTGCCTGTGCATCAGGAGAGGATTTACCAAGCAGGACGCTCATGGCTATGGGATACGAGCAGACTTTGGCTAAGAGTGGAATTCGAATAAGTCTTGCTCCGGTGCATTCGCTTGAGAACATGCAGTATTTAGCTGAATCGGTTGCAAGAACATGGAGACGATTAAAATTACAATGAGGTGAGGTGGAAGAAATCAATAACCCAATAATCATGGTTCGGATGGGCGAACAGACGCTTAAAGGAAGAAATCGTCATCGATTTGAACGTGCTGTGCTAGAGCATCTTCAATGGCGATTAGAACGGTTTCCCCATGTTCAATTCGAAGCAAGCTATGGCAGGTTATATATTCATCTTAATGGAGAATCTTATATCGATATAGCGGAACGGATATCAAGAACCTTCGGCATATTCTCTTTCAGTCCAGTGAATCGCTGTGAGTTAAGCTTGGAAGCTATCCGAGAAACAGCTCTTCGTCTAATGAAAAGTCTGAAGGATAAGCCCACTACCTTTAAAGTTTCGGTTAGAAGGGTGAATAAGGATTTCCTGCATGATTCTCAATCCATGAATAATCTAGTGGGAGGTTACATCCTGCAGGCCATAGCTGGTTTGGAGGTCGATGTTCACACTCCTGCAGTAGAACTACGAATAGAAATTCGTGAGCAGCATGCATATATATTCTGCGAGATCATACCTGGTCTAGGCGGCTACCCATCAGGTACGAATGGCAAAGCCATTGTCATGCTGTCTGGTGGTATAGATAGCCCGGTAGCAGGCTGGTTAGCCTTAAAGCAGGGTCTAGAGCTGGAGGCTATTCACTTCCACAGCTTTCCTTATACGAGCGAACGAGCACAACAGAAGGTAATAGAGTTGGCAGAACAGCTCTCCTGTTATTCGCGAAGTATTGTTCTGCATATGGTTCCATTTGCTGATATTCAGACCGGTCTGAAGGAACTAGGTAATGAGACCTTATTAATTACACTTATGCGTCGTGCTATGCTACGTATTACTACGGAATTAGGACGGCAACGAGCTTGTAAGGCAATCATTACAGGTGACAGCTTAGGTCAGGTGGCGAGTCAGACCTTACCAAGTATGTCCGTAATCGAGCAAGCAGCGGGAATGCCTATTCTCCGTCCATTGATCATGATGGATAAACAAGAGATTGTGTCTAAAGCAAGAATGATCGGGACATTCCCTGTCTCGATACAGCCTTATGAGGATTGCTGTACACTATTCGTTCCCAAGTCCCCTAGTACAAATCCGAATCCTAGTGTGATTAATCGTTTAGAACAACGAGCGGCTTGGCTGCAGGGTACTATGGATGAGGCGATCAGGAACACGGTAACGGTCACAATCACGGAACGAATGGCACGTGAAACGGACTCTTATTTTTAAGTAATCAACCAATGGTATGAATTGCCAAGTTTGTCCGTATACATTACTATTGGAGGAAGGGATGATGGAGGAAGAGATATTATTATTCATAAAAATTATGCTAATCAACATCGTATTAAGCGGAGACAATGCTGTCGTCATTGCAATGGCGAGTAAGAATTTGCCGATACATCAACGCAGGTTGGCCGTAGGTTGGGGATCCTTCGGAGCGGTTACCCTTCGTCTGCTGCTAACGGTTGGGGCCGTTTATTTGCTTGACGTTCCTTATTTACAAGCAGTTGGTTCTGTATTATTGCTATACATTGCAATCAAATTACTGGTTGAGGATTCTGGGGAACAGCATGTTCGTGAAGCTACCTTATTAATGGGTGCTGTTCGGACCATTATTATTGCTGATTTTGTAATGAGCTTGGACAACGTTCTTGCCATCGCAGCGGTAGCCAAAGGGAACACAGCGCTGATTATTATAGGTATCGGATTAAGCATACCGCTAATCATATGGGGAAGCACAATGATCATGAAGCTACTGAGTTGTTATCCAATCTTCATATACTTGGGTGCGGCTATACTTGGTTATACGGCGGGTGAGATGATACTGAGTGATCAGAAGGTAGGTCGATTCCTCGAGCAGTCAAACCAAAACCTTCAATGGATCATCCCGATTGGTGGAGTGATTCTAGTGCTTGCTTCAGGTCTTCTCAAGCTTTACGTCAGTAGACGACGAATGAGATAACAATGATCCGCCATATACATAAGGGAGAGAGCATAGGATGAATAGAAATTCATATTTCAGCGGGTTAACTATTATTGTCGTAGGTATCTTTCTGTTATTAGGGAAAATAGGAGTTTTTGATTTCATTGGGAGTATGATTTGGCCTATATTTGTTCTATTACCAGGTTTATTCTTTCACTTCCTCTTCTTTGCCAAAGGCTTACCATCAGGAATCCTAGTTCCTGGAGGTTTACTGACGGTATATTCGTTCATGTTCTTCTACTGTAATCTATTCGGCTGGGATTCAATGAGTTATCTGTGGCCGGGATTTATAATGGGTGTGGCTATTGGTTTGTTTGAAGCCTATTTTTTCGATCCGAATAAACCGAAGGCGGCGTTCATAGGATCGGCCATTCTTGCCATTATCGCTGCGATATTCTTTAGCTTTACTCTATTGATGACTAGTGGTATATATATTATAGCTCTTGCTCTTATTATACTCGGAGTGGCTATGGTACGACGTAGACCCAACAATTAACAAAGGCTTGAGTTGCCGATAATATTGACGGATTCGTCTTATTTAGAGTATACTTAACATAAATGTCCAGCGTCGGCATCTTATGCCTGACGCTTTTCTGTGATTATAGGACAATATACAATCGGAATAGGAAGGGAACTACCTCATGCATCCAAGGAATAAGATTCGTAACATTGCTATTATTGCGCACGTCGATCATGGTAAGACAACGCTTGTTGATCAACTCCTACAACAATCAGGAACATTCAGAGCGAATGAAGCCGTTCAAGAACGTGCGATGGATTCTAATGACTTAGAACGTGAACGAGGTATTACCATTCTAGCTAAGAACACTGCGATTAATTATAAAGAATATCTAATTAACATCGTGGATACCCCAGGTCATGCGGACTTTGGCGGCGAGGTTGAACGGATAATGAAGATGGTAGATGGTGTTCTATTGGTCGTAGATGCATTCGAGGGGTGTATGCCTCAGACGAAATTTGTACTACGTAAAGCATTAGAACAGAACCTGATCCCAGTTGTCGTATTGAATAAGATTGACCGTCCGAATGCAAATCCGGAGGATGTCGTAGACCAAGTGTTAAATTTATTTATTGAGCTTGGTGCAAATGATGATCAACTGGATTTCCCAGTTGTATATGCATCAGCATTGATGGGTACTTCTGGAATTACACCTGAATCTCTAGAGAAGAATATGCAGGCTGTGTATGAGACGATCGTTCAGAGCATCCCGGCTCCAACCGAGAGCATAGAAGATCCGTTACAATTCCAGGTTGTATTAATGGATTACAACGACTATCTTGGTCGTATTGGTATCGGTCGTGTCAACAGGGGCACAATATCTCAAGGTCAATCCATTGCTGTTCTTGCCCAAGATGGCAAGGTGAAGCAAGCGCGTGTTGAGAAGTTGTTCGGTTTCCAAGGTTTGAAACGAATTGAGATTGAGCAAGCGGGTGCTGGTGATATTATCGCTGTTGCCGGTATTAGAGAAATTAATATTGGTGAAACCTTGACGGACCCAGCTGTTCTAGAGCCACTTCCAGTTATCGTGATTGATGAACCAACCATGCAAATGACATTCCTTGTGAACAACGGACCATTCGCAGGTAAAGAAGGCAAGTGGGTAACATCACGTAAGCTGTCAGAACGTTTATTCCGCGAATTAGAAACCGATGTGAGTCTTCGTGTGGATGCAACAGACAGTCCAGATATGTTCGTTGTTTCGGGACGTGGAGAGCTACATCTAGGTATCCTAATTGAGACGATGAGACGTGATGGTTATGAAATGCAGGTTTCAAAACCAGAGGTTATTATTAAAGATGTTGACGGCGTTAAGATGGAGCCGCTTGAGCGTCTTCTTATTGACGTGCCAGAAGAGCATACAGGCTCAGTTATGGAGAGCTTAGGCTCACGTAAAGCTGAGATGGTCAATATGATTAATAATGGATCAGGTCAAGTTCGTCTTGAATTCTTGATTCCTGCACGCGGATTAATTGGATACCGTACACAATTTCTAACATTGACTCGTGGTTATGGTGTCATGAATCATGCTTTTGACAGCTATGCACCTTACTTTGGGGCTGATGTAGGCGGCCGTCGCGAGGGCGTATTGATCGCTAGTGAGAATGGAGTTGCCACGCTTTATGGTATCCTTGGTATTGAGGATCGTGGAACCTTATTCGTTCTGCCGGGTACCGATGTTTATGAAGGAATGATTGTAGGCGAGCATACTCGTGACAATGATATCATCGTGAATATTTGCAAGGAGAAGGCACTGACAAACGTTCGGTCTGCAACGAAGGAAGATACAGTAAGAATGAAAACGCCTCGTATGATGTCTCTGGAGCAAGCTTTAGAGTACTTGAATGACGATGAGTATTGTGAAATCACCCCTAAATCAGTTCGACTTCGTAAGAAAATTCTTAACAAGAGTGAACGAGAAAGAGCTGAGAAGAACCGTAAAGCATCTGTTACCATATAGATTTGCATGAACCAAGAAGGATGGTACTGGTCATGGGATTGAATGATTGGTTTGTTGATCACCTATGGGTCACTTATAGTCTCATATTTGTATTTACCGTATACGTTTATAATAAGGTTTTCCGGGTTAGAAAGCTGCCGATCTTGAAAGAATTGATCGTCTACTTAATGATTGGAGCAGGCTCCTTTTTGCTGCTCCTTTTTCAGGTTGATGCCGGGTTACCAATTGTTCTTAGCTTATTCGTTGCGATTGTGATGATGCTCCTGTATCGGGGAAGAGTGCTCTATACTTCCTGGCGGAATAAAGATCAACAGGATCAATCAAAGTGAGGTTCTTGTCTTGCTATGATGAGGGAGGCTTGAGATCAAGTGAGATTGGAAGATGCACTCTTCAATTGGCTTCAGATTAAGACCGTCGCAGAGGCACGACCGGAAGATATATCTGCTAAGAACACTGTGGATTTCTTCGAAGAAATTCTCCATGAAGATTATATGTTGAACGATGTCAGAATGGAATCTGTGGGTGACGATCTTCTGCAAGTGTGGTACGAACTTGATGGGACAACTCATAAAAAATCGTTTGATCGGGATATGACAGAGCAATTGCTTCATGATATTAATGCAAATCCTCGTTATAATGAGTGAAAAGTGGTGCCTAGTATGGTTAACAACGAGATGAAGACCGAACAAAGCAGCTACTCTGGAGTACCGAATAGAACGAGAAAGATGCAAGATACCAAACGTATGCATCCTCTACTCAAATATTTTCTGATCATAGGGTTAATTATAATCTTAGCGGGTGTCGGGTACGCCGGCTATTTGTACTCTAAGTTCGATAATATGCTGGGCAAAAGTAGCAGTGCTACGACGCATGATGACGGTACATCCTCCCAAGATCCCAAGGTTATTCTATTATTAGGACTGGATACGAGAGAGGAAACACGCAGCTTGAATACCGATGTCATCATGGTTGCTGTGTTAAATCCGAAGACTCAAGCAGTCTCTTTATTATCACTACCAAGAGATCTCTACATGAAACCAGATGGATATAAGGCCAGGAAGGCGAATGCATTCTATTCCATTGCTCAGCGTCAGGATAAAAAGCCTTCTCAGCAATTAGTCAAGGAACTGTTCGGTGATTTCCTTGATATTCCAATTGATTATGTTACAGTGATTACTTTCAAGACGTTCGAGGATATCATCGACGAGTTAGGCGGCATTAAAGTAGATGTAGATATGAATATGTGTTATATCGATAATGCAGATGGTACGAATATTCAGCTTAAGAAGGGTATTCAAGAGCTGGATGGTAAGAAAGCGTTAGATTATGTAAGGTATCGACATTCATCGCGAAAGTGTGAGGTACGTACAGCAGAATCGAGTGATTCGGAGAGAAATGAGCGCCAGCAAATCGTTCTGAAAGCTATGGTAGACAGAATGACATCTATAACTGGAATACTGAAGCTCGATAATGTATTTGATGCAGTCGGTAATAACTTAAAAACCGATACGCCCAAAGATCAGCTTAGAAGCCTCATACTCGCATATTCGACTATGAAGAAGAATAATATCACATTCATTCCACTTCATGGGGAATGGAGAAGTCCATACATCCGAGTGAAGGATGCAGATATGGATAAGGCCAAGCAACAGCTTAAAGCAGCGTTGACAGCAGATCCTTTTGTAAACTCTGGAACACCCTAACTTGATGTGATATAATTCATTGTATAGAAGAATCAATTTCATAATCATAATTGATTCAGTTTTCATAATATCAGCAGGGAGGCTTGATCCAATGAATGAGTTGCTGACAGCACTGCCAGAGGAGCTTTTTGCACTGCTACAGAAGGAAGCCTTCGTTCTATTAGGAACGATCGATTCAGAGACGAATGGACCTGTGGTTAATGCGATTTCTTGGATCTATGCAGTGGACAGAGGAAGGCTGCGATTTGCAGTTGACCATCGTTCGCGACTTATTAACAATATGAAGCAGCAATCTCAAGTGACTGTAACTTGCTTCGGTGCTGGTAGTGTCCACACTATCTATGGAAAGGCTTCTATGGTGATTGAAGCGTTGTCTGAAGTACCATTCCAGCTAAGCTGCTTTGATATTGCTATCGATATTGTACGCGATGCTATGTTCTACGGAGCCAGAATTTCTACTGCACCTGAATATGAGAAAACATACGATAAACGTGCTGCTGAGAAATTAGATGGTCAAGTTTTCTCAAGCATGAAAAAAGCCTAGTTATGGCATTGTAACAAGGCTTTTTTTAATTATGCTATACGCTTCTATTCTTTAATTGCTTGCGGTCATGATTAGACTTAGTCGAAGGATCACCTGATTGATTGTCTTGGGGTGACTCGATGTCTCTGGGTAGCTGTGGGATGATCCGTCCGATGATATCTGCTAATTCCTGAGCAAAGCCGCTAACAGGTTTGCCATTCTTGATATCGGTATTCATCTCACGAAGTCGATTGCCGATATCGATATCGGCAGTGACAATCGCCTGAATACCAACAGGGTCCTTTCTAAGGGCTTCAGCTACCGAATATTTGATCGTTCCTACTCGCGCGCGTTCTAAATTTCCATCTACATTAATCCCTACTATTGCTGTATCACCAACGACTACACAGTTAGCAGCAATCACATGAGGAACCGATGTGGCTAGCTTCTCTAATCGTTGTACGACATCGTCAGAATTTTTGATTTCTGGTTTATGTGGTACAGTCTGTTGTACACGAATCTTCTGGCTTTTATTAATGGGGGAGGAGGAGGCATCATCCTTAGTATTGGAACAGCCGGTGACTAGTACAACTGCAATAAAGGATACAACGAATAATCGCATAATGATCGTCCTTTCTAAGCTATTTCATTTCATTATGGTTTCCACTCTCATGGTTTTTATGTATCTGTAACGGCTCGAGCAATATATCCGATGAGGGAGGACTTAATATGAAAAAAACTTATGTTCTTGATACGAATGTTCTACTCCATGACCCGCTTTCTTTATTCGCCTTTGAAGATAATGAAGTGATCATCCCTGCGGTCGTATTAGAGGAAATTGATTCGTTCAAGAGAAATATGGATGAGGTTGGACGAAATGCACGATATGTATCACGATTACTAGACCAACTTAGAGAAAGAGGTCACCTACATGATGGTGTACCCCTGGATAATGGCGGGTCTCTCAAAGTAGAATTAAATCATCGCTGCTACACACGAACGCAAGAGTTATTCGGAGAGATGACCAATGACAATCGTATACTTGCGGTTGCCCTAAATTATCTTCTCGAGGAACAAGATAAGAAAACAGCAAAGAAGATATCTATGCCAGTCATACTGGTGAGCAAGGATACACTAGTACGAATTAAAGCAGATGTTATGGGTATTCCTGCTGAGGATTATAAGACCGACCGAATCGTATCTTCAGATGATGTGTACTTAGGTAATGTGACCTTACATGTTCATCCTGGTATTATAGATGACTTCTATTCCAATCGTTGGCTGTCAGTGAAGCAATTCGATTATAAATTTCGTCCCAATGAGTTCGTTATATTGAAGGATGAACTGGGTACAACAAAATCAGCGGTCTTGAAGGTGAATAAAGAGCTTACTAAGCTGGAGCCCCTGTTCCTTAGCAATGATCCAGTGTGGGGGATTAGTGCTCGTAATGTTCAACAGCGAATGGCATTAGAGCTTATGCTTAACGATGATATTCCAATCGTAACCTTGACGGGGCGTGCTGGTACAGGTAAGACATTAATCGCACTTGCTGCAGGCCTGCTTAAGGTAGAGGATGAGCATAAGTATAAAAAGTTATTGATTGCTCGACCCGTTGTTCCGATGGGGAAGGATATTGGATATTTGCCAGGTGAGAAGGATGAGAAGCTGCGTCCGTGGATGCAACCCATCTATGATAATCTTGAATATCTCTTCGATACCAAGAAGCCTGGGGATATTGAGAAGATTTTAGTGGGAATGGGTAGCATACAAGTAGAGGCGCTTACTTATATTAGGGGACGTTCGATTCCGGGGCAATTCATCATCATTGACGAAGCGCAGAATTTAACGAAGCATGAATTGAAAACCATCGTGTCAAGGGTTGGACAAGGGAGTAAGATTGTGCTCCTTGGTGATCCTGAACAGATCGATCATCCTTACCTGGATTCCGCTAGTAACGGCTTAACACATGTGGTCGAGCGTTTCAAGGATGAGTCTATTAGTGGCCATGTCACCCTGGAGAAGGGCGAAAGGTCACTGCTTGCGCAGCTTGCTACGGAATTATTATAATAATACAGCAAATGGGACCGTTAGAGAAATCACGCTAACGGTCCTTTAGTGTTAACTTCAGTAACAAGAAATATATTTAATTACGTTATGCGTTTGGACGTTTTTTTTGTTACTATAAAGATAACCAACATGTAAGTAGAGGAGAATTACCCTTGTCCAGAAGAAAGAACAGTATTATTCTCATAGCGATAGTTTTCCTATGCTTCTTGCTCTTGACTCAGCTCATGGGTGACAATGCACAGGATACACCTGCATTACGAGAGCATGAACAAGCAGCAGGGTTACCAATTGATCCAAACATCAGTCTTGGTAACGAGGAGATTGAACTAACTGCTACTGTATACATGGAACCCGAACTATTCAAAACCATGTCAGCGTGGAATGAAGAATTCCAACAACTACATCCAGGGACGACAATCAAATTAACGAATTTGACTTATGAGCAATCATACCTTTACTTGAAAGAGCAAGCTATGGCTGGTCAGAGCGCTAACATTATGATGCTCGATAATAGCTGGATAAGTGAATTCGCTGCCCGAGGATATTTGTCCCATCAAGCCAACGAATTCAGCCCAATTAATATTGGATCTACCTCCAATCAAGCATTAGTTCAGGCCGAATGGAATGGTTATACATGGGCGGTTCCGCATACAGTCGATCCTTATATCATTGTCTGGAATCCGACTCTAGTCAAGATGAAAGGAGAGAGCGAATTACCAGAAAGCGTAGATCAATGGCTATTGCTTCATGATTCTCTTCTGCTGAATGATCCAACCTATGAAGGTATTCATGTGGATTCTAGTGATGAACAGGCTTTTGTTTCGTTGATCTGGGCTTTCCGAGGTGATTGGTCCAAGGAGCTCGATCACATGTATACGCTTAATTCAGATGAGGATATCGAATTACTTGAGAAATTAATGACAAGAGATCTTATAGATAATAAGGATGGGTTAACCAAACCATTATTACATATGCAACCGCTTTCTCCGGGTGAAACCTGGGAGAAGTTCGCCAACAACCAATTCGCAGCAATGGTAGTGCCCCTCTCTGAATGGTTGGCAAGAAAGAATGGCAGTGAAGCACTTTCTGTAAGTCTGTTAGGCGGAGATTCGTCAGATGCTGGACTTTGGTTATCGGGAACCAGCTATGCTGTTTCTTCACAAACGATCCATCAGGAGATGGCTTACTCTTGGATTGCTTGGATGACGAATTTATCTCACCAGATCCAAACAATAGGGATAGCCTATAAATTACCTGCCAATTTACCCATACAAGATTCGAATAGCTTCCTTAAACTACCCCAATCCGGATTGTTAGTCAAGGCAGTTGAAGAGGGTAGAGCTTGGAGTAAAGACCCTCAGCTGTCAATCAAGATGAATATATTGCGACAAGCTATAGGTGATCTTGACATGAATCCATCATTGATTAAAGATTGGAATGCACAGCTAGAACAATTATGGAAGCAGATTAAAACTACACCTTAATCAAGGGCTAATCGTCAATTCAATTAATAATTCACCAGGGTTTTGACGGACAGCAGTTGCTTCCATTGCCCCAGAGAATCGCTTCGGATAGAAGGTCATACTGAACTGCTTCTGCATATCATTCCGAGTTGTATCGGGCAGCGTGAATTCGTTATAGATTAATTCGTCTAGTGTAAATCGTAGAGCATTCTCTGGTTCATTCACAATGTTGTAGTGGCCATTAATCAAGATATTGATTTGATCTTTACTACCCTTTCCCTTGATGGATATATGCTCACTAGTAATCGTATATACAAATTGTTCGAAGATCGGGTTCTTACTACGCAAGAAGGAATTGAGCTGTTCATCCTTAATATGAAAAATAAACTTTGCCCCATCCTGCTCCAAACTTTCCTCATTCTCTGTAATATAGTCTGGTAGCTCAAGCATTGCTTCAGACATGGCTTGTAGGAATTCTTGGAATAGTGGTAGTCCATCCTTACGCCAAGCCTTACTGAGTTCATCGATCTGGGTGAGCAGCTCCTCTTTATTATCCAGAACGGCTAGCTTACTATCTAACTGTTCTTGAAGCTGAACAACACGGATGCGTTGAGCAATAAATTGAGCTTTAAGGTCTCTAAGCTCAGACTGGGTCAATGCGAGGCTTTGATTCAAATCCTTCAATTCCTGGAATGCAATCTGATGCTTCTGCAAAGCTCTCTGATCATTCTCTACGATGGATTGCAGATATTGATAAACGACAATAGCATCGGAGAAGCTCTGTGAATTTAACAACAATAACCAAAGTCCATCACGTTCACCCATATAAAAGGAGCGTAGCACCTTACCAGCGTGTACACGAGCCTTATCAACTAATTGCTCTTGATTAACAATGGATTTCTCTGTATCCACAATCTGTTCTGAAATCTTCTGTTCCTCCAGAGACAATCGAGTAATCTCTCGATCGATTTCGGAGATGGTCAAGCTTTCCTCCAGTAATTTTCGAGTTTCCTCGATCGTTAGCTCTGCACGTGTACCTGTTGTGAGGGTTAACCAGAGGATAGAGCCTATTATGCTTGTCACAATTATTTTCTTCGTTTGGATCCCCATAGTGCTCTCCCTCTCCCATTGTTAGGCTCACATTAAGGATTTCGATTGCCTGACATATACTCAAGGATATCAGTGAAAGGTTTAATGTTCTTAGGAACTGGTTGGGTGAAGGGTGGATTCTGATTAATATCATCATAACGATTGACCACATCGACTGACCATGTCTTAGCTGCTTTATCCTCACCAATTGCAGTTATATCGACCTTCATATGTGATTCACGCACGAAGCCTTCTTCATCTAATTTAGTAAGCAGAGTCAATGGCTGATTTAGAGTAATCTTATCGCTGCGTTCGATCCAGGTGTGGTGATTCGTTTGACTTAATTTCTGTTCCCAAGCTTCTAGGGTTTGAGGTTGGATATAACCAGCTACACTCAATTGATTGATGATTCCGGGTAATGCAGAAAACCAAATGTCGATCACTTCTTCGATATGCTTCTGCTTCAATGTAATGTTGATCAATCTTAAGCCTGCTTCGGTATTCTTAATTTCTTCAAATCTCTTAGGATTGACTGCACTGATGATGTCGTGGAAGATGGAGGAGAATAATTGACCTGCACCTCCTAATTGCTCGGATGACAAAGGATTGTCTGCGCCAGACAGCTCACTGAGCTGATCTAGATCAATTTCATAATATTGTTCAGCCTCATTAATCGCTGGAATGTGTACATACATTTTGTTATCCTGTATGAGCATAGGAATGTCTATAGGTTGGTTTGAACTATGAGGAGTCAGCTTAAGTAATAGCTCCATTCTTACAGGCTCGACACTGGCTACACCTTCCCAAGTCAGCCGGCCATTCGTTATCATTGTAAGCATTCCAGCTGTCAGCGGATTTGAGCTCCAGTCTGCTGCAGGACGTTCAAGGGAAAGATCTGCCGATCCGCTGAAACGATAAGTGTTCATCTCGGTGTGCTTAGCCAATGCTTTCAGAACATCTACTTGTAATTGTTCTCTATCACCACAACCAACAACAGCAGTTGCAAGAAGAACGAGCATAATAAGCAAAATATACGTACGGGTCATGACTTTGTGGACTCCTTTGAGGGTCTAATTTCTTTCCTATTATAACGGTTTGTAATTACTTTGTCTAAAGGTGGAGGTACCAGGTGAGTACATTAGAATTATCAGGAGATAGACAACTTGTAGAAGAAATCATAGCCGCTATTGAGCGAGCTGATGACGGATCAATTTCTTTTCATGACTATATGAATATGTGCTTATATCAAGATAAATGTGGTTATTATATGAAGCCGGAATCCAAAATTGGTAAGGATGGCGACTTTTATACGAGTAGCTCTATGGGTCCATTCATGGGCCAGATGCTAGCAGCTCGATTCGCACAGTATATGTCTGATAATAGAGGAATAGAGTTACCTTCCATTACGGAATGGGGTAGTGGAACTGGAAAGCTAGCGTTACAAATCCTTGATGAGCTGCAGAATGTTTATCCGGAAATATATAACAACATCACCTATGACTTAATTGAGGTTAGTCCCTATCATCAAGTGCTACAACGCGAGCTTCTTCATGTACATAAACATAAAATTCGTTTTATTGATGCACAGAACTGGTGGGAGATGCCGCCACTCCATGATGCAATTATATTCTCGAATGAGCTGTTGGATGCCTTTCCCATACATCTAGTTAAGAAGTTCAATGGTCGATATCAGGAGGTGTATGTATCCTATGACCAGACGTCAGGTCAATTTGTAGAAGGGCTTCATCCGATTCCGGAGGAAGATGAGCTTGCTGCATACATTGAGCAATTTCAGATCAACGGTGCTGAAGGGCATACCATTGAAATTAATTTAGCCGCTGATTCTTGGATACGCCGGATAGGATCCAAGATGAAGTCAGGCATGCTAATTACGATTGATTATGGGGACGAGGCATCAGAGTTGTATGCGGCACATCGGCATATTGGCACACTCATGTGTTACCATCAGCATATTGCGCACCAGAATCCTTACATTCATATAGGAAATCAAGATATCACCTCCCATATTAACTTTAGCTCATGTATTCGAATTGGAAACGAATGCGGATTCACCAATTATACTTATCAAACTCAAAGGCAGTTTCTCATAGATCAAGGTATTCTATCCAAATTACAGGATCATGCATGGACAGATCCATTCCATCCTGTGGTCAAGAGCAATCGAGCCATTAGGCAATTATTGATAGGAGACTCCATGAGTGAGTTATTTAAGGTGTTAATTCAACATAGAGAAGGTGACTAGACCTTAGTGGTTTAGTCACCTTCTGCTGTGTATACCTTTGTTGATCATGATGTTGCATTATCTCTGATTATATAGGTAGTTCTAACTCGAAGAACGACCAATAGGTAATTCCTAGGAAGGCTAACACCATGTAAGCCCAGAACAGATACATGTATGTCTTCTCCTTCAGATTCATATATCCTAAGAACACAAAGGCAGCTGTCTGGAAGAAGAACAGTAGTGCCATCTGCACCATACCTCCGGCTAGAGCCATCAATGCGGTTACCAATGTCCAGAAGCCAAGTACCCTAAACATGCGTGACATGCAACATCCACCTTTCGTAAGGTTCCGTACAATCTATAGACCATTATAACGTCTGTTACCTATAGTTGTAAATGTGGATTAGTGACGATATTGTAAAATCTTCTTCAAGGACACAGGTATGAGTTGATGGGAATATGGAAATAAAAAGTAGTATGAAAATAGATTCTATGATTTCTATCAGGCGCATAGAGTTATATAGTGACAAACTGCCTATTATCGTAAGGATTAGAAAGGAGGATCGCGACTGATGTCTGCAATCAGGCAAGATGCATGGAGTGCGGATGACGATCTAATATTGGCCGAAGTGACCTTGCGCCATATACGCGAGGGTGGTACGCAGCTGAGAGCTTTCGAGGAGGTTGGCGAGCGAATTGGAAGAACTGCCGCCGCTTGTGGCTTCCGATGGAATAGCTGTGTACGTAAGAAATATGAGGCTGCTATCCAAATCGCCAAATCTCAAAGACAGAAGCGGAATAAGAAGCTAATGTTGGTTACAGTAAGCTCGACGGATATGGATATCGAAGATGCTCATCAAGCTAAGTCGGATAGTGGTGATGAGGCGATATCAATCGATAGGGTCATTCGTTTTCTCCGTCAATGGAAAGGTACTTATCAGGAGATGAGCCGACAAATTCGAGTATTAGAGAAAGCGCTTAAAGAAAAACAGGATGACCTCATTCACTTGAAGAAAGAGAATGAAAGATTGTCAGGTGAAGTGAATGTCGTTCAAACCGACTATCGAGTTATTAATGATGATTATCGTGCTTTAATTCAGATTATGGATCGCGCTCGTAAGCTCGCCTTCCTTACTGAAGAAGAAGAGGATCACAAGCAGCGCTTCAAGATGGATGCCAATGGTAATTTGGAAAGAATTGAATAAAACCTGTGATTAAACGAGGATTTATTTATTTCCAACTGAGTGTGTTTGCTCCCAATGTATGTTTTTGAACAAGCTCAAGTAGAATGGATCCCGGTAGCCTATAGGGCATAAGCCAGGGATCTTTTCTTTGTTCCAAGCGGGCAGGATTTGTTAATAACTTGTCGAAATATATACTGTATGATGGATGGTTATCAATTGATTCGACGGTGGTGTGCCGATGGACTGGGATTGGTTATTGAGCATTTATGCTATAATTGCTACTTTCGCATTCCTTGTATTTCCGTTAGTATGGATTATAGGATACGGAATTTGGGGCAATAAGAAAACAGCCTCTCGGCTTGCAGCGGACATCACAATGGTATTCCTTATTGGAGCTGTTGCTTCAATGTATGATCGGATATTCGATACAAGCTTCAAGGGATTCTGGATCATTGTACTGTTCTTACTACTGTTAGCAGGCTTTATTGGTAATGCTCAGAATCGTCTCAGAGGTAAGGCAGACCCTATTAAGATTGGTCGAGCTGTATGGAGATTAGGCTTCTTAGTACTAGGTTTCACGTATCTATTGTTCTTCTTGATTGGGATAATCATAAGTATAATTCAAATATAAGGTGATTCAGATGCCAATACATAACTTAATGGAACAATTAGTAGGTAGCTGTCTAAAAGAATATATGGTTCGTCATGTTGAGCTTCAGAATCTGGATGAAGGAAAATTCGACGATATAATGGCCATTACCTTAAATCGGCTTCCTGCTAAGTATGTATCGACAGAGAAGGGCGAGGTATTCGCCAAGACACAGCTTCGCACTCAGCTCGAAAGTGATGTATATAAAGAGCTGTCCTATGCCATTGAGAAGGTAACCTCGTTCAAACGCGAATCAGAGTTTAATTAACCTATTAGAAGACTTTCTTAGACGACATAGCCGTTTACCCTTGACTGAATGTAATGATGTGAACATGGTCGGAGTGTTTTCGGCCTATTTTCTATGACTTTGACGATCTAATCTGGGACGTGTAGAATAAGATAAAGTTTGTCCGTTTAGAAGGGATGAGAGAGATGAAGCTAGAGCACATACGCTGGAAGCAAACTCAGCCGCTGGCTGAAGATTATATACACGATTATTCAAAGGTACAGGATTTGTTCGAATATAACCCTTGTATATCTCAGTCTCTTCAGGAACGAGCAGCTTGGTTGGATCAACAAACCACGATTTCCGCTCCTAGAGAAGCTGTTGTACAAGCGTTAGAGCAATATAACATCAGATTCCCAAATTCAGCTAATGTCATAGAATCGATACATAGATTGCGACAGAGCGAAACGCTTGTAATTATCGGTGGGCAACAAGCAGGCTTGTTCACGGGTCCCCTACTCGTCATACATAAAGCTATCTCGATTGTTCGTGCAGCGAAGGAAGCGGAGCGACGATTGAATCGCCCGGTGATCCCGGTGTTCTGGATTGCTGGTGAGGATCATGATCTGGACGAGGTTAATCATATTCATCAACTGACTCCGCAGTTAGCACTGGAGAAGATAGAGTTAGATAGCTCCAAGGGTCAAGGTACGAGAGTTCCCATAAGTCGCTTAGCGATTTCTGCTGAGCAATGGGAGCGGGTGCTGGAGAAACTGGATACTTCGTTGATGTCAACGGATTTTAAATCGCACTGGATGGGTAAGCTACGTGAATTATCCACGCAATCTAATACGTTGGTTGATCTATTCGCTGGAATGATGAGTATGTTATTCGGTTCAGAGGGTCTTATATTGATGGATTCCGATGATCCGAATCTAAGACAGATTGAAGCCCCCATGTTCCGGGAATTAATTATTCAACAGAAGACGATTGGTCAGGCGCTTAAGGTATCCAAAGACCGTTTAATCGGACTTGGTTACGAGCCGCAAGCTGATATCCGGGAGGGTAATGCCAATTTATTCATTATTCATGAGGGTGAACGACTGCTGCTTCAACGCCAGGGTGATGATTATACGGACAAAATGGAGCGATTTCGCATGAGTGAATCAGAGCTTCTAAGTTTAGCCGAGCAGCAGCCTGAGAATTTCAGTAATAATGTATTCACTAGACCTCTTATGCAGAATTATCTATTCCCTGTACTCAGTGCGGTGTTGGGTGGAGGTGAGATTGCTTATTGGGGGCTAACTCGAGAGGCTTTCCGCTCTGTTGGTGATCAAATGCCAATCATCCTTCCTCGTCTGGAATTCACATTGGTAGAAGGTACGGTACAGAAGCAGCTTGTTAAGCTCGATCTATCTTTTGAGGATGCGGTGTTGCGTCTCGACGAGAAGCGTACAGAATGGCTGGAAGATCAGGATTCTATAGGCTTACCGCAGATGTTCGCGAATGTGAAGGATCAGTTCGATGCTTTGTATGGACCTGTATTGGAGGCGATTGGAACGATCAATCCAGGTATTCGTCAGCTTGGGGATACGAATCGACATAAGATTATGGAGCAGATTCAGTTTCTTGAAGCCAAATCGAAGGATGCTTATGAGGCCCAGTTCGATGCAGCGAAGAGACAATATGAGCGAATTCGTCAGAGTTTAATTCCACTTGGGAGAAGACAGGAAAGAGTTTATAATGTAATAAGCTATCTCAACAAGTATGGCGATGGATGGCTCAAGGAGTTACTCCATGCGGAATTTGAGTCGAATGGCAGTCATTATGCTGTTTATTTATAATAAACAAAACTTAGCTTATGCTTACGAAGTAGTTTTGTATGAATGAATGACTTTACTTCGTAAGTCACTATAATAAACAAAACTTTTAGGAGGAACAACATGAACACATTACAAACGAGTATAATTACGGATATTAAGCTAGCACCAGAAGGTCACCTGAAGATCGATTGGGTAAACCAGCATATGCCGGTTCTGAACCGAATTCGAGAGCAATTCGAGAAGGAACAGCCATTCAAAGGATTGAAGGTAGCAATCTCTCTTCACCTTGAAGCGAAGACAGCTTATCTGGCTAAGGTAGTAAAAGCAGGTGGCGCAGAAGTAACCATTACTGGAAGTAACCCTCTTTCTACCCAGGATGATGTGTGTGCTGCACTAGTTGAGGATGGAATTACCGTATTTGCGAAGTACAATCCGAGTCCTGAAGAGTACAAACAATTGATGGTCATGGCTCTAGAGAACAAGCCGGATCTCATTATCGACGATGGTGGCGATTTAGTTACCATTCTTCATGCCGAAAGACCGGAATTGATGGTCAATGTACGTGGTGGTGCTGAAGAAACGACGACAGGCATTCTACGCTTGAAGTCGTTAGAGAAGGAAGGCAAGCTGAAGTTTCCGATGATCGCGGTGAATGATGCTTACTGCAAATATTTGTTCGATAATCGTTATGGAACAGGTCAATCTGTATGGGATGGAATCAATCGGACGACAAATCTAGTTGTAGCTGGCAAAATGGTCGTTGTATGCGGCTATGGCTGGTGTGGCAAAGGGGTTGCTATGCGAGCTAAGGGCCTCGGAGCGAATGTAATCGTAACTGAGATAGATTCAATCCGTGCTGTGGAAGCGTACATGGATGGTTTCGCTGTAATGTCTATGCTTGAAGCGGCCAAGGTTGGCGAATTTTTCGTAACAGTTACCGGTAATAGGGATGTTATTCGCGGTGAGCACTTCGAGGTAATGAAGGATGGAGCAATCCTATGTAACGCTGGTCACTTCGATGTAGAGGTGAATTTGGTCGAGCTAGCAGCTCTATCGAATGGTAAACGTACGGTTCGTCGTAACATTGAAGAGTATCAGCTGCCTGATGGCCGTAAGTTCTATATATTAGCAGAAGGTCGCTTGGTTAACCTCGCTGCGGGAGACGGTCATCCTGCTGAGATTATGGACATGACCTTCGCCTTGCAAGCTATGTCATTAAAGTATGTGAACGAACAATATAAATTAATAGGCAACAAGGTAGTTGATGTACCTTACGAGATTGATGCTCAAGTTGCATTGTTCAAGCTCGAAGCACTCGGTATGACGATCGACAAACTCACAACAGAGCAGAAGAGCTACCTTGAGAGCTGGACAGAGCATTAAGAATCGATAGAATTAAGCAATTTCATTGTTCACACACACAACCTGACAGAGATTAATCTGTCGGGTTTATTATTGAGTACACGCCAGAATTTATGGGTTTCTCTGATATAGCCTTCAATAGTTGTGTATATCGAATAAATAGCGTATATTTACATCTATTTTCTATAAAAGTAGGGAGATTGGAAGAAGTAGTAACATAGTGCAATTATTTCACTTAGATTCCATGGGATTATCGCTTTATCCAAGATTTAATTGTATTTAAGCAATTATTTTTTGTTATAGATTAAATGAAACTAGAATAGTTGTATCTACGCAATAGTTTGTTACCGCCAACCTGTTCTTATCTGCATATGATCGTTATTGTGGGACAGTCTTCAGCTTTGATGCTTATTTGTTAAGTATACTGTGGAGGATTAATTTGCAACCTTCTATTCGTAATCCTCGTCTAACCTTACAAATAGTGGATTACAGATAAAGAAGCCACTACTAACAATTAGAGGGGGTGCGGTTCATGAATAATCACATTAGTGGGAAGAGGAATTCGCTTCGTGGGTGGTTGTATGGATTAGCTATTATTTTGCTTTTGATCGGGTTAACAGGCTGTGGTGCAAGTAACAATGATAGTGCGATTGACTCAAACTCAAAAATGTCTATGAATACTGCAGCAAGTCCAGAAGCTCCAATGGAAGTAGAATTCGGAAAAGCAGAAGATCTGAGGTCAGAGCCTGCGGCAATGGCTGATAGTAAAGAGGTAACAGAAGAGGCGTCCAGCGAATCCGTTACCGATAACAGTAATCCGTCTTTAGGAGCAACAGCATCGGACCTCAGCGCTTATGATCGAAAGCTAATCTATAACGCGAATGTTGTACTTGAGGTTGAAGATTATGGTGATGCTCAAACTGAATTATTCAACATGGTGACGTTAGCTGGTGGTTACATGTTGAATTTTAATGATACGATGAGTGATTATGAATCAGGTGGTCTATTCGTCATAAAAGTTCCTTCTCAAGGCTTTCATCCTTTCGTGTCTAAGCTTGAAGAACTGAAGAAGAAGGATACCGAGGCACAGCGCAATATTCAAGGTAAGGATGTAACAGAGGAGTACGTGGATATTGCATCTAGATTGAAGGCTAAGCAGGTTGTGGAAGCCCGTCTGCTCAGCTTTATGGAGAAGGCTACCGACACGAAGAATTTGCTGCAATTTTCTAATGAGCTTGCACGAGTGCAGGAGGAGATTGAAGCAATCAAAGGTCGGATGCGATACATCGATCAGAATGTCGCTTTCTCCACGGTAGAAATCAGAATGTATGAGAAGAAAGGTAAGGCGCAAATTCAAGCGGAGAAGAAGGAGAATGTGCTTACTCGCGCTGGAGATGCCATGAAGGGTAGTGGAAAAGCTGTAATTGCCATGTTCGAGGGGATATTCATCGGCTTGGCAGGAGCATTACCGATACTTGTCGTTGTTGGTTTAATTGTTGTGCTCATCTGGGTCATATATCGGAAGACTAGATACGAAGGTCCGCGTAAAGCTGCTGGCTCTTATGTAACTCCAGTGGAGAAGGATCAGGTGGTTGTGCAGCAAGCAGAAGCGGATAAGGAAACTGTGCATAAAGCCGATCCAGAGTAATATCGATCTACCCGCCATCATCTAAACTTCAGAAAAAAGAATTTTAAAAAAGTCCTGCAAAGTTGCAGGACTTTTTCTTTTTGTGGAGAATTAGTATCGTTAAGTGGTGTGAAGTGGGGTAAAGTGGTAGACTATTAACCTAGAGGGGTGAGCCGAGGATGTTCATGGGTGAGTATCAACATAGCATCGACGAAAAAGGGCGGATTATTATTCCGGCCAAGTTTCGTGACTCACTCGATCAATCCTTCGTGGTCACACGAGGCCTTGACAGCTGTCTATTCGTTTACCCTACGAAAGAATGGGCTGTGCTCGAACAGAAGCTCAAGACGCTATCGCTTATGAAGTCTGATGCGCGTGCGTTCACTCGGTTTTTCTTCTCTGGGGCTACGGAATGTGAGCTGGACAAACAGGGAAGAGTAAACATACCAAGCAATCTAAGGGAGCATGCAAAGCTAGATAAGGATTGTATCGTAATTGGCGTATCCAATCGTGTAGAGATTTGGAGTAAGGACATGTGGGATCAATATGCACAAGCTTCAGAATCATCATTCAATGAAATTGCAGAAAAATTGGTCGACTTCAACTTTGATCTGTAAACTCCTAGGGGGTTACCCATCGTGTTCCACCATGTGACCGTATTGTTGAATGAAGCCGTAAACGGCTTGAATATAAAGTCTGACGGAATTTATGTGGATTGCACACTTGGCGGTGCTGGCCACAGCAGCTTCATTGCACAACAATTAAATGATGAAGGTCAATTAATTGCTTTTGATCAAGATATTACCGCCATCCAGAACGCAGCAATCAAGCTCGCGCCTTATGGTAATCGCGTTAAGCTGATTAACAGTAATTTCAGCCAACTCCGTCAACAATTATTGGCTCAGCAAGTTCCAGTGAATAATGGGTGGCCACAGGTCGACGGAATTCTGCTCGACTTGGGTGTCTCCTCCCCACAGCTAGATGATGCAGAACGTGGATTCAGCTACCATCAAGATGCTGAGCTAGACATGAGAATGGATCGATCGAATGATCTATCCGCATTCCAGGTTGTGAATGAATGGCCGGAGGATGAATTGACACGAATTCTATTCGAATATGGTGAAGAAAAATTCGCGCGAAGAATAGCCAAACTCATTATTCAAACCCGAGCATTAAAACCGATACATTCAACGAGTGAGCTAGCGGAGCTGATCAAGGAAGCGATACCAGCAGCAGCAAGAAGAACTGGACCTCATCCTGCCAGACGAAGCTTCCAAGCGATCCGGATTGCAGTCAATGACGAATTGGGCGTATTACAAGAAGTACTTGAGCAAGCAATACAATGCCTGGCCCCCGGAGGAAGACTAGTGGTCATCACGTTCCATTCTTTGGAGGACAGGATTTGCAAGCATTTCTTTGCGAAATTTGTTGAAGCTTGTAGTTGTCCGCCGGGTTTTCCTGTCTGTGTATGTCGAAAAGAAGAGATTGTTCGCCTGATCAACAGAAAGCCTATTGTACCGGGAGCCGAAGAGCTTGAGCTTAACCCTAGGGCTAGATCAGCTAAATTGCGAATAGCGGAAAAAATATAAGTTTGATGATTGACACGAATAGGGGGTCTTGGCTTTGTATTATGAGGGGAATTTGGCTGTAAGCCAGAGGAAAAAACCGCAGGTAACTTATCAAGAGACGAAACGAATTGTGAAACGCAAGAAGGCAATACCGACGCAAGAGAAGCTTCTTTACTTATTTACGATTATTGTGTGTGTTCTTGTGGCTGGATTGGTTATCTTTCGTTATGCGCAAATCTATGAAGTCAATGCCAAGATGCAACAGATGGAGCAACAAATTCAGCAGCTTGAGAGCGAGAATGGGACCTTGGAGCTTGAAGTGAACTCGCTTCAGGATCCGAAGCGTCTTATTGATAAAGCGAAGCAGTTAGGATTACATTCCTCCATCGAGGAAGACATAAGTGAAATTCCCCTTGGGTCGAGAGCTGCCGGGATAGATCAAATGGCATTAAAGAAATAAGGGGTTGACTTCGATATGGGTAGAAGAATCAGGGTTCGATCCTTAGTAATTGGAGGGCTCTTTACCCTTCTTTTTCTTACGATGACTATGAAGCTATATTGGGTACAAATTGTGAATGGTGCGGAGCTATTAGATAAGGCCGAGGATTCTTGGAGCAAACAAAAGGTGCTCCAACCGATAAGAGGATCGATTCTTGATCGGAATGATAAGATCTTAGCGCAGGATGGCGAGTCTTATACGGTTGCCGTAAATCCATTGCTTATTGATAAGTATAAGCAGCAAGATGTAGTGGTGGGCATGCTAGCACCACTCTTAAACATGAATACCCCTGAAGGTCTAAGTAAGCTGAATGTTCGTGTTACTTCCAAGCGAGATGATGGAAGATTGAAGGATCAGGTAGAAATTCGCAACGAAGGCTGGAAAATAGATAAATCGGTCGCGGATGAAATTATTAAACAAATTGATAATCTTGGATTAAAGGGTTCTGTTACATTACTAGAGGAGCGAAAACGATATTACCCGACGAATCAACTGGCTTCTCATGTTCTCGGTTATGTGGACAAGGAAAATCAAGCGAGGACTGGAATTGAACTCGTCTATGACGAATATCTGAAGGGCACACCGGGGTCAATTAGCTACGAGAAGGATAGACTTGGCTATCAGCTGCCTGAAGGTCATGCTGCGGTAACAGCACCTGTGAATGGAAGTAATGTGCGGACAACGATCGATCGGAATATTCAACATTATATTGAAGAAGCATTAGAGAAGATGAATGAACAATTTCATCCGAAGGGTGCGATGGTCATAGCCGCTGATCCGAACACGATGGAGATCTTAGGCATGTCCAGTTTGCCTACATTTAATCCTAATACATATTGGGATTTTGCCGATCAGGGAGATTTCAAGAATCATAATATTGCTTCTCAATTTGAGCCTGGCTCCACCTTTAAGATTGTTACTCTGGCCGGGGCTGTTGATCAAGGAATATTCCATCCGGAGGATACATACCCATCTGGATCGATCAAGGTGCCTGGTGCAACGATTCGAGATCATAATAATGGTTGGGGCTGGGGGAATATTACATACCTAGAAGGTCTCAAACGTTCGAGTAACGTTGCCTTTGTAAAACTCGGGTACGATGGACTGGGAAAAGAGAAGTTGCACGATTATATTGAGAAATTCGGATTTGGTCATAAGACAGGCATTGATCTCACCGGTGAAATTAGTGGTGACATTAATTTTCACTATCCCAGTGAGGTTGCTAATGCTACCTTCGGTCAAGGTGTAGCGGTAACAGCTATTCAGCAGGTCGCTGCGATATCTGCCATTGCTAATGGTGGTAAGTTAATGAGGCCGTACCTTATGAAAGAAATCATTGATCCTGTAACGAACGAGGTACTGAAGAAAACAGAGCCGGAATTCATTAGACAGGTTATCTCAGAGCAAGCAGCCAAGGAAGTGAGCGGATATCTCGAGCAGGTTGTGTCCGATCAAGAGATTGGTACAGGTCGCCGTGGATTTATTGATGGGTATCGGATTGCTGGTAAAACGGGGACGGCTCAAAAATTTATAGATGGCAGCTATGCTACTAGCAAGTGGGTTGTTTCTTTCATTGGTTATGCACCTGCGGATAATCCGCAGATTGTATTATGCGTCATTATTGACGATCCTGACATCGGTTCAGATTCGAATCGGAGCGGTGAGGTATCCGCACCAGTGTTTAAGGATATCATGGGAAAAAGCCTAAGATACTTGAATGTGCCTAAGGCTAATACGTCGCTAGGGGTTACTCAATTACTCGATAATAGTGGTGTGCTGATGCCTGATCTTAGCCAGGTAAGTACATCGGAAGCGAAGGATTTGCTATCTCGAATTGGTATTGCTTATGACGTGATTGGCAATGGGAAGAAGGTCGTACAACAACAACCGATGGCGGGGACTCAAATTGGACTTGAGCAGAGAGGCTACATTCTGACACAACCGTTGGAAGGGCTAACCTTCCCTGATGTCACTGGGCGTTCGATGCGGGATGTTGTCGAGGTTTGCTCGGTGTACGAAGCAGATTGTACCTTATTGGGGGAAGGGTTTGTTATTTCACAGAAATTTATAGGAACCCCTGATTCCAAGATTATTGAGATTATATTTGAACCCTTTAAGCTGGAGCCTGTTCCAGAAGAACAGACAGAGACTAATAACAATGAAGAAGAATAATCCTTATGCTATGTTGGTCTGTATAAGGGCGAGATGGCCCTAGCTTGTTCTATCCCCGATCCTTATGGAATACGTTGATATGAAACGTATTTCAGTCGATAGGATGATGGGGGTAAGACAGGATGAAAGTATCCAAAGCTACGATGCGTAGGCGGCTATTTGTGTCATTAATAATAGGTTCTCTTATTTTCCTAGCGCTTATTACTCGACTAGGTTATGTGCAAATTTGGAAAGGCTCTGAGCTATCCGAGCGGGCGGAGGATTCTTGGAGACGTAATATACCCTTTACCGCTCAGCGTGGTGAGATCCAAGATCGGAACGGCATTCCACTTGCTTATGATATTAGCTCTCCCACCGTTATGGCAGTGCCCGTACAGATTAAAGATGCAGCGGGAACAGCTAAGCTGCTAGCTCAGAAAATTGATATGTCAGAGAAAAAATTATATGAGATGCTGGTGAAGAAAACGTTCATTGTCAAAATCCAACCCGGTGGGCGTAAGATTACAACAGAGAAAGCACAAGAAATACGCAATCTGAATATACCGGGTATCTATGTCGCCGAGGATCATAAACGATATTATCCATATGGCGGCTTTGCTGCTCATATTCTTGGCTTTACGGGCATTGATAGCCAAGGCTTGACCGGCGTAGAGCTTGAGTATGATGACTATCTTCAAGGGATATCAGGGAATGTCTCCTTCCTAGCCGATGTTCAGGGTCGACAGATGCCAGGGTCAACAGACGAATATACGAGCCCGCGAGAAGGCTTGACCTTGCAGCTTACGATCGACAAGCCCATTCAAACCATTCTCGAACGAGAGCTAGACCAAGCGGTGCTCCAGTATCAACCCAAGCATGTGATCGGTATTGCGATGGATCCTAATACGGGCGAAGTCCTAGCTATGGCTAGCAGACCTACATATGATCCTGGTAATTATAAAGCTTACTCATCCGAAATTATCAATCGCAATCTACCGATCTGGATGACTTATGAGCCCGGCTCTACCTTCAAGATCATTACACTCGCTGCAGCTTTAGAGGAGAAGAAAGTCGACCTTAAGAATGACCATTACTTCGATAAAGGCTACATTGAGGTGGCAGGGGCTAAACTTCGTTGCTGGAAAAAAGGGGGGCATGGTAATCAAACCTTTTTGCAGGTCGTGGAGAATTCTTGTAACCCGGGCTTTGTAGTGATGGGGCAGCGAGTGGGCAAGGAGAAGCTATTCGACTACATTACACGATTCGGCTTCGGTCAGAAAACGGGAATTGATCTTGCGGGTGAGGAGAATGGAATTCTGTTCAAGCCTTCTCAGGTTGGACCCGTTGAATTGGCGACAACCGCCTTTGGTCAGGGGGTCTCGGTCACACCTATGCAACAAATTGCCGCTGTCTCAGCTGCGATTAATGGTGGGAAGCTGTATAAGCCTCATGTAGCAAAATCGTGGTTGAACCCACTTACAGGTGAGGTGGTTCAGGAGATAGAGCCGGAGCTTGTTCGCCAGGTGATCTCAGAGGAAACATCTAAAGAGGTTCGTCTCACACTAGAAAGCGTCGTGGCCAAAGGAACCGGTCGGAATGCATTTATAGATGGATATCGGGTTGGAGGTAAGACAGGTACGGCACAGAAAATTATTAACGGCAGGTATTCACCCAATGAGCACATCGTATCCTTTATTGGCTTTGCCCCTGCGGATGATCCGCAGGTTGTGATCTATATCGCCGTTGATGATCCGCAAGGATTACAATTTGGAGGATTAATTGCTGCTCCAATTGTCCGTAATGTCATGGAGGATACACTGCGGTACTTAGAGATTGAACCACGGAAGGATCAGTTAGATAAGCTGTATCGCCCTGAGCTAGGTGAGCGCACTTATGTAGAGGTACCCGACTTGGTGGGTATGACAGTCAATGAGATTATTCAAGATTTGGGCTCTAGCCTGAACCTAGCCAGAGCGGGGACAGGGAATCTTATCGTAAGTCAAGCCCCCAAAGCTGGAACAAGGGTACAGAAAGGCTCTACAATTCGTGTATTCCTTACAGAACAGCCAGCAAAAAAGGAATAGAAATTGGGATATTAGTGATATAATCTATGAAGAGCGTGATCATCAAAAACTTAGCTTATGCTTACGATGTAGTTTTATCGACCACTTGCGTGATCATCAAAAACTTAGTTTATGCTTACGATGTAGTTTTATCGACCACTTGCGTGATCATCAAAAACTTTTAAGGAGTGATCCTTTTGCGATTAGTGGAATTAGCTGATTGGCTGGCGGCTTCTCGGCTTGTAGGGGATGGCAATATCGACTTCCAGGGCGTGCAAACCGATTCTAGGAAGGTACAATCCGGCGATTTATTTATTTGTATCTCAGGTCATGTGCAGGATGGTCATCAATTCGCTAAGGAAGCGATATCTAAAGGAGCCGTTGCATTAGTTTTGGAGAGGGATGTCCCTGATATTCAAGCACCGCAGCTATTTGTGAAGGACTGCAGACAGGCGATGGGTGTAATTGCTAGTCACTTCTACGGCTATCCTAGTCAACAGTTGAAGCTGATTGGTATTACGGGTACGAATGGGAAGACGACGACTACATTCATTATTGATCATATACTTAGCGATGCAGGCTATCGCACAGGTTTAATGGGAACGATTCATACACGCTTAGCAGGCAGGACCATACCAGCAGAACGGACAACACAGGAAGCCTTAGATTTGCAACGAACGCTTCGGCTCATGGTGAATGAGGGTGCAAAGTTCTGTGTCATGGAGGTATCGAGCCATGCTCTGGAGTTAGGGAGAGTGAAGGGCTGTCGATTCCGTACTGCTCTCTTCACGAATCTGACACAAGACCATCTGGATTATCATCTGACGATGGAAAACTATCGGGATGCGAAGGGATTATTGTTCTCCAGACTGGGCAATGAATATGGACCGCATGCGAATGATCGCCAGTTCGCTATATTGAATGCAGATGATCCTGTCTCACAGCGATATGCCAGCTTAACAGCGGCACAAACGATCACCTATGGCATTGAGAATGATGCCGATATTCGGGCAACGGATATTCATATTTCCATGAAAGGTACTTCCTTTACATTGAACACCTTATTCGCCGGCTCAGCTCAGGTTCAGATGAAATTAGTTGGCAAATTTAATGTTTATAATGCGCTTGGGGCGATTGCCTCAACTTTGATAGAAGGTATTCCATTGGAACGAATTGTGCATAGCTTAGAGGAGATGGAATCCGTAGATGGACGCATGCAAATTGTTGATGCAGGACAGGAGTTTCTTGTCCTAGTTGATTATGCGCATTCACCAGATGGACTGGATAATGCACTTACATCAGTCAGAGAGTTTGCGACAGGACGCATTATTACGGTATTCGGGTGCGGAGGAGACAGGGATCGCACCAAGAGACCGATCATGGGTCGAATTGCCACTGAATATAGTGATTTTATTATGGTCACATCAGATAATCCACGCTCGGAGGATCCTGACACCATCCTAGGTGAAGTGGCTGAGGGTATTATCGCAAGCGGCTTTCCGGCGGATCGTTACAATCTCATTGTGGATCGTACTAGTGCTATACAGCAAGCTATTCGTATGGCACTCCCCCATGATGTTATTCTAATCGCTGGCAAGGGGCATGAAACATATCAAATTTTGAAGGACCAAACGATTGATTTCGATGACCGAATTGTAGCAATGAATGCGATAAGGAGCTTATCCTAGATGATACAGAGAACGTTGGGGCAAATCTGCAGTATGATGACCGAAGCTGAGCTTCGTAGTACAGATGCACGGCCCACATCAATAAGAGGCGTAAGTACGGATACACGCACGATAGTGGATGGGAATTTGTTCGTTCCACTTAGGGGTGAGCATTATGATGCACATGAATATGTGCAGAAGGCTTACCAGCTTGGAGCAGTCGCCGTGTTATGGCAAAGAGATCATGATTTAATACCAGAGTATGATGGAATTCCAATGATTATCGTTGATGATACCTTACAAGCGCTTCAGCAGCTTGCAGCAAGCTATAGACAGCAGCTTCCGATCCGTGTTATTGGGATTACCGGCAGCAATGGTAAAACCTCAACGAAGGACATGGTTGCCTCAGTTATGGCTAGTCGATTCCGAGTTCATAAAACCGAAGGTAATTTGAACAATCATATCGGATTGCCACAAACCTTATTACAGATGGATGAAGCAACAGAGGTCGCGGTAGTTGAGATGGGCATGAGTGGACGAGGTGAGATTGAACTGCTGTCCAAGATAGCTTGTCCGGAAGTGGTAATCATCACGAATGTCGGTGAAGCACATATGCTGCAGTTAGGTTCAAGAGAAGAAATCGCAAGGGCGAAATTCGAGATTATGGCGGGTTTGCGAGATGAGGGTGTGCTCATCTATCACGGTGATGAACCGCTGTTACGCGAGCTCGTCGAAGAGAGTGGTAATAAGCAAATCCACGTTATCTCATTCGGCTCAGCAGATAAGGACAATGATTATTCTCCATGTGACATTCGCGTTCAAGCGGATCAGACCCATTTTGCAGTGAATGTTAGAGGTAATCCTATGCTGTCGGAGCTTGCCATACCCTTACTTGGGCGTCATAATGTGATCAATGCACTTGCCGCCATAGCTGTTGCCGAGTTCTTCGGGATAGATGAATCATCTATTCGTTCAGGGCTGCAGCAGACTAAACCGACTGGTATGCGAATTGAGCTGCTCCATGCTAGCAATGGACTTACCATTCTGAATGATGCTTACAACGCTAGTCCTGCTTCGGTGAAGGCGGCTTTACAATTACTAGATGAGTTACAAGGCTTTCAACAGAGAATAGTTGTATTAGGTGATATGCTAGAGCTAGGGCCACAATCGGAGGACTTCCATCGTGGAATTGGGAAATTGCTGAATTCACTGAGCTTCGACTATATATTTACCTTCGGTAAGATGGCTGCATATATAGCCGATGAATGTCGAGCGAAGTATTCGCCAGACCGTGTATACGCATCAACCGATAAAGCCGAATTAGCTAGGCTGATTGCTGCTGTTGCCATGCCTCAGGATATAGTACTAGTGAAAGCCTCCAGAGGTAAACGGTTGGAGGAGCTAGTGGAAGCATTGAGACAGATTTAAATTTTAAATCGGTATCATATACCTTCCACTAAAGTAATATTATAGCCGATTCTTAGAAAGAGGGTACCATCGTGGATTTTACTGTTGTCGTGGTTACTATGGGAGTAGCATTCTTACTCTCCATCATTCTTGGACCATTATTCATCCCCCTACTCCGCAAGCTCAAATTCGGGCAGCAAATTCGCTTTGAAGGACCACAAGGACATCAGAAGAAGCAAGGAACCCCCACGATGGGTGGAGTTATTATTTTGCTTGCTTTGACGCTCGCTTTCCTGAGATTTTCCGATAAAAGTCAAGAGTTTTATATTCTATTGGTCGCTGCGTTAGGATTTGGTCTGATCGGTTTCCTGGACGACTATATCAAGATTGTGTTCAAGCGATCAATGGGTTTAAGCGCCAAGCAAAAGCTGCTCGGACAATTGTTCTTCTCTGCAGTGATCTGTTGGCTATTATATAATAGCGGTCATGATACAACCATTTATTTTACCCCATTTGACTTTGCATTAGATCTTCAATTGCTCTATTATCCGTTCATAGTCATTTTCATGCTAGGATTTACGAATGCCGTGAATTTTACAGATGGTTTGGATGGACTTCTCTCTGGAACCGCCGTTATTGCTTTTGGAGCGCTAGTGATTATTGCATTATATCGAACTGAAACAGAGGCCGCCATGTTCTCTGCTGCGATGATCGGAGCCGTCCTAGGCTTTCTCATATTCAATGCGCACCCGGCCAAGCTATTCATGGGGGATACCGGTTCACTTGGTATTGGGGGTGGCTTAGTGGCTGTCGCTATCCTAACTAAGACCGAAATCTTATTGGTTATTATTGGCGGAATATTCGTTATCGAACTTTTATCCGTAGTCATCCAGGTGATTTCCTTCAAAACCACGGGCAAGCGTATATTCAAAATGAGTCCAATTCACCATCATTTTGAACTGTCCGGATGGTCGGAGTGGCGAGTTGTCATTACGTTCTGGTGTGTTGGTTTGCTGTTTGCGGGCTTAGGAATTTTCTTGATCGAGGGGTTATAGAATGAAGCATCCAAGCGATTATAGCAATGAACAAGTCGTTATTCTCGGGCTTGCTAAGAGTGGACAAGCAGTGGCAAGAGTGTTCCACGAGCTCGGTGCAATCGTGACTGTGAATGATCGAAAATCTAGAGAGGATTGTCCGGAAGCTGAGGAATTAGAAGCACTCGGTATACAGGTGATCTGCGGAGAGCATCCTGAGAGCTTGATTCATCCAGATGTGAAGCTGGTTGTCAAGAATCCGGGAATCCCTTATCATGTGCCTCCGATCATGAAAGCCATTGAATTCGGAATTGACATCGTTACGGAGATTGAAGTTGGTTCTTACCTATGTGCTGGACCGATTATTGGTGTGACGGGCTCGAATGGGAAGACGACTACAACGACGTGGGTCGGGCTCATTCTCGAGAAGGCAGGACTGAAGCCGATCGTCGCGGGCAATATTGGGCGGCCTCTATGCGATGCGGCCAAGGAGAACATAGCAGGACAATGGTTGGTTGTAGAATTGAGTAGCTTCCAGCTGAAGGGGACACAACTGTTCCGCCCTCACATTGCATGTTTATTGAATATTTATGAGACTCATCTGGACTATCATGGTAATATGGACGATTACATAGAATCCAAGGCGAAGTTATTCGCTAATCAGACGGCAGAAGACATAGCTGTTGTGAATTGGGACGATAGTGAATGTAGAAGATTGTCTTCTCAAAGTCGCGCAACGCTATTTCCATTCTCCGCTATTGAGAAATTACCTTATGGGATTTATGTTCAAGAAGGAATGATTACTTATAGGGACAAATCAGGCGAAACTTGGCCGATTATTCCTCCATCTGAGCTTGGGATAGCTGGGAAGCATAATCTGGAGAATGCGCTTGCCACCGCTGCAGTAGCTATCGCAGCGAACGTAGATATTCATGTGATTGCTCCAGTGCTTCGTGAATTTCGCGGTGTTGAGCATCGTCAGGAGTTTGTTCGGACTCTGGGTGACATTCGCTTCTATAATGATTCCAAAGCGACAAACTCTTCTGCATCGATGAAGGCGATGGATGCTTTCGAGGCGCCTATCATCTGGATAGGCGGCGGTTTAGATCGAGGCTCCGATTACATGGAGCTTCTTCCTTACTTCGAGAGCAGAGTGAAGGCTGTCGTTCTCATAGGTGAGACGAAATTCAAGCTGCAGCGAGTAGCGGAGCAAGCACGGTTGAGATCGATTGAAGTCGTCGATACTGCTAATAGTGTCGAGGATATGATGAATCAGGCAGTAAAGCTAGCCTATGCTGCAGCTGAGCGTGGAGATGTGATTCTATTCTCCCCTGCTTGTGCAAGTTGGGACATGTTCACATCCTACGAGCAACGTGGACGCATGTTTAAAGCATCGGTGCATAACCTTTAATAGAGCCTGTTCGTAGTTGCCTCGGGCTCGAATATGTCCATGGCCACTTGCTGCCTGGACTGTAGGAGGTCCACAGATGGCTAGAGCTCGTACCGCACCAGACTTATGGATTATCATTCCCACCTTGTTGATTTTGGCAATTGGCGTTATCATGGTTTACAGTGCAAGTGCTATACTCGCGTTCCACGATTTTGGAGATAGCTTCTATTATTTGAAGCGTCAGCTAATCTTCGCTGTGCTAGGTGTCGCCGCTATGATCATCACCATGCACACGGACTACCAAGTATGGAGAAGAGTAGCTAACATAGGATTAATCGCCTGCTTTCTGCTGCTCATCATTGTGCTTATTCCAGGAATCGGTGTTGAACGTGGAGGGGCTCGAAGTTGGTTAGGTATCGCCTCGTTCGGCATTCAACCCTCCGAATTCATGAAGATGGCCATGATTGTATTCATGGCTAGAGTTTTGTCTGAACCCGAATCACGCATCACTTCCTTCTATAGGGGATTACTGCCGATGCTTCTTATCTTGGGATTAGCCTTCGGCATGATTATGCTTCAGCCTGATTTAGGCACAGGTGCTGTATTACTTGGAGCTACCTTAATGATTATCTATACAGCGGGTGCAAAGCTATCTCACTTGGCATGGTTAGGTGTAGTTGGTCTTGCTGGCTTTGCAGGTCTAATAGCCGCAGCTCCTTACCGCTTGCAGCGGATTACTTCGTTCCTAGACCCATGGCAGGATCCTCTGGGAGCAGGCTATCAGATCATCCAATCGCTGTATGCCATCGGACCAGGTGGGCTTGTTGGGCTTGGTCTTGGTATGAGCAGACAGAAGTATAGCTATCTACCAGAGCCCCAAACTGATTTTATTTTCTCTATCATCGCTGAGGAGCTCGGATTTATTGGTGCAGCAACCGTTCTTCTCCTCTTCTTATTATTGATATGGCGAGGTATGCGCACCGCAATCACTGCACCGGATAGCTTTGGCAGTCTGCTCGCTACAGGAATTGTAGGGATGATTGCCGTTCAGGTCATTATCAATATAGCTGTAGTGACTGGAATGATGCCAGTTACGGGGATTACATTGCCGCTTATCAGCGCAGGTGGATCATCTCTCACATTGATGTTAACCGCAATTGGTATATTGCTTAATATATCTCGATACGCAAGATAACAAAGGAATGGTTTGGATGAGAGGTGTGGATCGAATGAGGAAAATAGTGTTAACCGGCGGTGGGTCAGCAGGTCATGTTATTCCGAATGTTGCACTCATTCCTCAACTAATTAATGCCGGTTGGTCCGTTGAATATATCGGATCAGTATCCGGTATTGAGCGGGAGATTGTCGAGTCATTCGGCGATGTGCATTATCACCCGATATCTACTGGTAAGCTTCGCAGATATATAGACATGAAGAATTTGAAGGATCCACTCCGTGTACTTCGCGGTGTTGCTCAGAGTTATCGACTTCTTCGGAGAATCCGGCCAGACGTTGTCTTCTCCAAGGGAGGTTTCGTATCAGTCCCTGTGATTATAGGTAGCTGGTTGAATCGTATCCCTGTTATCATTCACGAATCGGATTTGACACCTGGCCTAGCGAATCGAATCTCGATTCCACTCGCCTCCAAGGTATGTGTTACATTCCCTGAAACACTGAAGCATCTTCCGAAGCATAAAGCCGAATATACAGGCTCACCAATTCGAGCAGATATTGTACACGGTCAAGCTAGTAAGGGTAGGGAGCGATGCGGATTTCACAGTCATCTACCGATCTTGATGGTGATGGGTGGAAGTCTTGGATCACAAGCCATCAATCGTAGGATTAGAGAGAGTCTGGATGTTCTCTTACCACGATTCCAAATCATACATATTTGTGGAAAAGGCAATATCGATGAGCTACACAAAGCGACTATAGGATACCGACAATTCGAATATGTTAACGAGGGACTTCCCGACATTCTGGCAATGGTTGATATTGTGGTATCTCGAGCGGGATCCAACTCGATTTTTGAGTTTCTCGCACTGAAGAAGCCTATGCTGCTCATCCCTCTAACCTTGCAGGCCAGTCGGGGCGATCAGATCCTGAATGCACAATCCTTTGAGAAAATGGGCTATTGTCGTGTATTATATGAAGAAGACATATCACAATCCACGCTATATCAAGCTATTATACAATTATATGAGGATCGAGCTTCTTATGTAGATAGAATGGAACAAAGCGTAACAACGCAAAGTGTGAATCACATAATACAGCTTATCGAGCAATATGCCCGCAAGCAATAACGAGTAATATACAGTACGGAGTCGCTTACAAATATAGGCAGTTGTCACACTCCTATTCGCCTTTACATAACATACTCTATAGCTGTGACAGACTCCCTTAACCCCTGATGAGAAGGAGGTTGGTCCCATGCATCAAGCTATCTCTGTGCTCCGCAATGAGAATATCGGCCAAATCCTGCCGAACGAACCACTGGGTCCTTATACGACTTGGAGAATAGGCGGGCCGGCAGATTTTCTGTTGATCCCGAATACGAAAGAACAGCTGGTGCGCATAGTGAGGATTCTATATGAGCATCAGGTACCTTGGTTTAAGCTGGGTAAAGGTTCTAATGTCCTTGTTACTGACAAAGGCTATCGTGGCGTAGTCATAAAGCTTGGAGAAGCTCATGAGACACTTCGGTTTGAGGATCATAGGGTTCGTGTTGGTGCAGCTTACGGTATGATCAAGTTGGCCGTCATGTCGGGGAAGCAAGGATTAACAGGGCTTGAATTTGCAGGAGGTATACCAGGCACTGTTGGTGGAGCCATCTATATGAACGCAGGTGCTCACGGGAGCGACATGTCTAGCGTATTAAAATCGGCTGAAGTACTGCTGAACACAGGAGATTTAGTAACGCTGCAGGTCGATGAATTAGGGTTTAGCTATCGTCATTCCATACTCCACGACCTTCAGGCTATCGTTATCGAAGCCATCTTCGAACTGGCTCACGGTGATCGTAAGGAGATTGCTGCGGCGATGGCCACCTATAAGGATCGTCGCTTGCGAACCCAGCCGCTGCAATTCGCTTGTGCAGGTAGTGTATTCCGCAATCCGGAAGGCAACTATGCTGCTAAATTAATCGAGGAGGCTGGGCTCAAAGGATTTGTGATAGGCGGAGCGGAAGTGTCGACCCAGCATGCTAATTTTATTATTAACAGCGGTCATGCATCAGCTCAAGACGTTCTCACCCTCATGGACCATATTCAAGCATGCGTGTACGAGCAGTTTGGTATGCAGCTGATCCCAGAAGTAATGGTGGTGGGTGAACGGTAATACGGAGGCGAGACATTGGAGAAACTAGTCATCGAAGGCGGGAAACCACTGTCGGGAACCATTCGCATACACGGAGCAAAGAATGCAGCATTACCTATTCTAGCTGCTAGCATCATGGCAGAAGGGGTAAATATCATAGAGAACGTTCCAAAGCTATTGGATATCGAAGTCATGATACAGATACTGGCAGCACTAGGCTGTCGGGCTGAGCATCATGAGGATCGAGTTACCTTAGACTCTACCGATGTCCGATCGTCCCATATCCCGAGAGAGCTAATGACACTGATGAGATCTTCTATATTCTTAATGGGTCCGTTGCTTGCAAGGACAGGAGAGGTCCAGGTGTATCAGCCAGGGGGCTGCGCAATTGGCACAAGGAGAATAGATCTTCATCTAAAAGGATTGGAAGCACTAGGAGCAAACATAGAAGAAA
>JBBDTA010000013.1:6038-11734 GCA_040904605.1 Paenibacillaceae bacterium | reverse complement strand
AAAGTCAACAGAATCTAATATATCAGATATCTAGGGCATTTGCAACTGTTATTCACATGCAATTTCTGGATTAATGCCTTGCATGAAAAACATCAGCAGAAGTTATAATACACTATAACTTCTCCTGTTTCAAGCTTAATTCAACATTTGCTCGAGCTGCCGCTATGATTCGGTATGCCCGCTCCACTTCATGATCGGTTGGTGTTCCAACCCCAGTCAGCCCGTAGGGCTTACCAATCTGCTCCCACTTGTATACACCCATGCGGTGATAGGGTAGAATTTCAAAGCGTTCCACCCCGTTCAACGTTCCGATAAATTGCCCTAATGCCGCCAGATCCTGTTGACCATCTGTTCTTCCAGGTACGAGCACATGCCGAATCCACATTGCTGTACCGCGGTCAGATAACCATCTAGCGAATTTCAATATCCGATCATTCGGTTGCCCCGTTAATACTTCATGACGTTGATTATTCATCTGTTTAAGATCCAGTAGTACAAGATCCGTATAGCGCATTAATTGTTCAGCGTGCGATGGTTCACAAAACCCCGATGAATCTAATGTCGTATGTAGATTCCACTTCTCCTTGCACGCCTTGAACAGCTCGGCAACGAACGGTGCCTGTAACGTTGGCTCACCTCCAGATACGGTAATCCCTCCACCAGACCCTGTATAATAACTAATATATGGCTCAATTTCTGCTAATACATCAGCTATACTAACCACCTTGCCGGCCTGTGTATCCCAGGAATCTGGATTGTGACAATATTGACACTGCAAGGCACAGCCCTGCATGAATAGAACAAAGCGAATTCCGGGTCCATCCAATGTGCCGAATGTTTCTAATGAGTGTATACGTCCAGTCATATGAATGACTCCTATCTACATCGATGCATGGAATGTCCGATGTATGACATCCAGCTGTTGCTCGCGGGTCAGCTTAATAAAGTTTACCGCATATCCAGAAACCCGTATAGTCAGCTGTGGATACAATTCAGGATGCTCCATAGCATCCATTAGATGACTTACGTCGAACACATTAACGTTCAGATGATGACCGCCGCTAGACATATAACCATCTAGCAAGGATGCCATGTTTCTTACTCTCGTCTGAGGCTCACGTCCCAATGCCTTAGGCACAATAGAGAATGTATTAGATATCCCGTCTAATGCATGTTCATACGGCAGCTTCGCAATGGAAGCCAGAGAAGCCAAGGCACCCTTATTGTCACGACCGTGCATAGGGTTAGCACCCGGCGCGAAAGGCTCGCCAGCCTTACGACCATCAGGTGTAGAACCGGTCTTCTTCCCGTATACAACGTTCGATGTAATGGTCAGTACAGACATCGTAGGCACGGAATTCCGATACGTATAATGCTTACGAATCTTGTTCATGAATGTTTCTACCAATGATGTGGCAATCTCATCAACACGTTCATCATTATTACCGAATTGTGGATATTCACCCTCGATTTCAAAATCAACAGCGATCCCTTTCTCGTTACGAATCGGTTTTACCTTCGCATACCTGATCGCAGACAGTGAATCCGCAACAACAGATAAGCCCGCAATCCCAGTAGCCATTGTACGAACAATCTCTTTATCGTGAAGTGCCATCTCCAGCCGTTCGTAGCAATATTTATCATGCATGTAGTGAATGACATTCAATGTGTTAATATACAAGCCCGCCAGCCATTCCATCATCTGATCATATTGATCTACAACCTCTTGATAATCCAGCACCTCTGAAGTAATCGGCGCCATCGCTGGAGCTACTTGAATGCCGAGCTTCTCATCGACACCACCGTTAATCGCATAGAGTAGCAGCTTGGCAAGGTTAGCCCGAGCACCAAAAAATTGCATTTGTTTACCAACCCGCATCGCGGATACACAGCAGGCAATCGCATAATCATCTCCGTTAATCGGCTGCATCATATCATCATTCTCGTACTGAATCGAGCTCGTTTCTATAGATATCTTGGCACAGTAATCTTTAAAGCCCTGAGGTAGCTTCGTAGACCACAGAACAGTTAAATTCGGCTCTGGTGCTGGCCCAAGGTTACGCAGTGTATGCAAGAAACGGAAGGAGCTCCGTGTCACCCATGTCTTACCGTTCGAGCCCATGCCGCCGATTGATTCCGTAACCCAGGTTGGATCCCCACTGAACAGTTCATTATAATCAGGTGTACGAAGAAATTTAACAATTCTAAGCTTCATCACAAAATGGTCCACTAACTCCTGCGCTTCGGATTCTGTAAGTGAGCCTTCCTTGATATCCCGCTGAATATAGATATCCAAGAAGGAGGATACCCTTCCCAAGCTCATCGCTGCGCCATTCTGTTCTTTCACTGCTGCCAGATAGGCGAAGTACAGCCATTGAATCGCCTCACGAGCATTCTCAGCAGGTCGAGATATATCAGAGCCGTAAGAGGCAGCCATCTTTCTCAATTCATCCAGCGCACGAATTTGCTCCGATAGTTCCTCCCGCAGTTGAATAATGCCTTCACTCATGACCTGAACCTCAAGCTCAAGCAATTCCTTCTTCTTCTGTTCAGCAAGGAAGCTGATACCATACAAGGCCACACGGCGATAATCACCAATAATCCGTCCACGGCCATAGGCATCCGGTAATCCAGTAATAATACCTGCCTTACGAGCCGTCTTCATCTCTGCTGTGTAGGCATCGAACACGCCTTGATTGTGTGTTTTTCGTATGTCCGTGAACAGCCGGATCATATCCTGAGGCAGCTCAAAGCCATAAGCCTTACACGCATCTATCATCATCTTAATCCCGCCAAAAGGCTGGATAGAGCGCTTGAATGGTGCATCTGTCTGTAGTCCTACAATTTTCTCCTTGGCCTGATCCAGATAGCCTGGGCTATGAGAGGTGATGGTGGATACCGTGTTCACATCGACATCCAGCACACCTCCATGGGCAATTTCAGCCTTGGTTAGCTTCTGAATCATTGCCCATAATGCAATTGTTGCCTCTGTGGGCCCTTGAAGAAAATCAGCATCGCCTTCATACGAGGTGATATTCCTCACGATAAATTCCCTCACATTTACTTGTTGCATCCATATGCCATCATTAAAACTTCTCCAGCCCATTGCTCCATCGGATTGTTTAATGATGTGCTCTTCTTGGATCGACATATCCTGACATCTCCTTTTAACGAATTTGGGACAGCAAATCCGTTTATTCTTGTTCGAACTTACCATAGAACGCATTGCGGTACACATCAGCTAGCTCCGTAACTAGCGGCATTCTTGGATTGGCCGTTGTACATTGATCCTCAAAAGCACGGTCAGCTAGGTAATCCACTCTGGCTTCAAAGGTCACAGCATCAAAACCAAGATCCTCGAATTTCTCAGGAATGCCCAATTTTCGGTTCATCTCACGTATCTTGTTGATTAAGCTATTCACGCCTTCCTCGGTCGTGCGAGCAGGCAGTCCTATTATCCTGGCAATTTCGGCATAACGTTTGTCGGCGATAAAAGCTTCATACTTCGGAAAAGAAGCGAACTTCGTTGGCTTGCTTGCATTGTAGCGAATAACGTGCGGCATCAGGATCGCATTGGTACGTCCGTGAGCGGTATGGAACTCCCCTCCCCACTTATGTGCCAGGCTGTGATTAATACCAAGGAAGGCATTAGCAAAGGCCATACCAGCAATCGTCGAAGCATTATGCATCTTCTCTCTGGCCACAGGATCTGCGGTTGCATGAGATTTCTCTAGGTACTCCATCACCAGTTTAATAGCTTGAAGTGCTAATCCATCGGTATAATCATTGGCCATGATCGATACATAAGCCTCAATGGCATGCGTCAATACATCCATACCTGTATCAGCTACAGCTACCTTCGGCAGCGTCAGCACATACTCTGGATCAATAATCGCAACATCCGGTGTTAGCTCATAGTCCGCTAACGGATACTTCGTGTTCCCTTGATTCTTGTCAGTAATGACTGCGAATGAAGTTACTTCCGAGCCGGTACCTGATGTCGTTGGTATGGCCACAAACTTAGCTTTCTTACCTAACCTAGGGTACTTATACACACGTTTACGAATATCAAGAAATTTCTGCTTCAAGGACTGGAAATTCGTATCTGGATATTCATAGAACAACCACATCGCCTTAGCCGCGTCCATCGGTGAGCCACCACCTAGGGCTATAATGCAGTCTGGCTTGAAGCGATCCATCATGGCTCTGCCACGTTCTACGGTATCTACCGATGGATCTGGCTCAACGTCTGAGAAAATCTCGATGAATACTGGCGTTTTTCTTTTGCGAAGATAATACTCGATCCGCTCCACATAACCTAGCTTGACCATCATCTCATCTGTAACAATAAGAACACGTGAGATATCCGGCATTTTCTCCAGATATTGTGTGGATCCGCGCTCGAAGTAAATTTTCGGTGGAATCTTAAACCACTGCATATTCGTTGTTCGATAAGCAACACGTTTAATATTAACAAGGTTAACTGCACTTACATTGGAGGTTGTAGAATTCGATCCGAATGAGCCGCATCCCAGTGTTAATGAAGGTAAATTTGTGTTGTATAAGTCACCAATCGCTCCATGAGTGGAAGGTGCATTCACAATCACACGTCCAGTTTGCAGCTGGGTAGCAAATTTATTGATCACATCTTGATCGGTGGAGTGGATAACGGATGAATGACCCATGCCGCCGTAACGGACGATGTCCACAGCTCGCTCAATTCCCAAATCAGCATTCTTCACTTTATAGCAGGCAAGCACGGGGCTTAGCTTCTCAGCGGATAACGGATATTTGTCACCCACGCCTTGCAGCTCTGCTACTAGAATTTTAGTGTTCTTCGGAACGGAGATGCCTGCCATCTCAGCAATTTTATTCGCGGATTGACCTACAATTACGGCGTTCACTGCACATTTATCCGAATTAATCACTAGCTTGGACACAGCCTCAATCTCTTCCTTGTTCAGGAAGTAACAGCCCATATCGATCATCAGCTTCTTCGTCTGCTCATAAATCGGTTCTTCTATAATAACAGCCTGCTCGGAAGCACAGATCATGCCGTTATCGAACGTCTTGGATAGAATCAAATCCGTCACAGATTGTGGAATATTGGCCGTCTTATCAATAAAGCAAGGTACGTTACCGGGTCCTACACCAAGTGCTGGTTTCCCTGTGCTGTAAGCTGCCTTCACCATTGCCGATCCCCCTGTGGCTAGCACGAGTGCAATATCCGGATGATTCATTAATTGCTGCGTCGCTTCTACTGAAGGAAATTCGATCCATTGAATACAATGCTCTGGTGCACCATGGGCAACCGCAGCTTTTCGAAGCGTCTCAGCGGCCGCTGCACTGCTCTTCTGCGCTGACGGATGGAACCCGAAGATGATCGGATTTCGTGTCTTTACCGAGATCAGTGATTTGAACATCGTTGTTGAAGTCGGGTTCGTAACCGGTGTAATTCCTGCAATGATGCCGACTGGCTCAGCAACATTCTGATAACTGTCATAGGGATTATCCTCAATTATGCCTACGGTCTTGTTATTCTTAATGTTGTGATATATGTACTCGGTAGCAAAAATGTTCTTCGTGATTTTATCTTCATATACACCCCGACCCGTTTCTTCAATGGCAAGCTTAGCCAGAACCATGTGTTGGTCAAGACCGGCAAGCGCCATCTCCTGAACGATGATATCAATCTG
>JBBDTA010000013.1:3046-5938 GCA_040904605.1 Paenibacillaceae bacterium | reverse complement strand
CGTTCAAGAATCTTAGGAGTGGGTTCTGCGTGTTCATCTACCTCAGCAATTGGAAATTCACAGTCGCCCTTCGGTGTCTTCATTAATGCGAATAGAATATACACCATTAATATAACGGCAACGAATAGAATCGTACCTCCTACGGCCATAGCTACATGATACTTCATCCATAATATCGCTTCTGGATAATCATTATAAGTAGTGTATGAGGTACGCCTTGGTGAACCGAATAGTCCGACGAGATGCATCGAGCCTGACATGAAGAACATACCAATACACCATAAGAGCGTCTGAATAATACCGAATCGATTCAATTGTTTAGTCAACGTGCGGCCCGTGACATGTGGGATCAGCCAGTAGGTGATTCCGAAGAAGGTTAAAGCTACACTTGTTGCAACGGTAAGATGGAAGTGCCCCGTTACCCACAGCGTATTATGAATGACAGCATTCAACTGATTACTGGCATTAATGATACCACCTGCTCCAGCTGGAATGAATATCAGCATGCCCATGAACGGAGCGAAGAAACGAACATCTCCCCAAGGTAGTTTCTTCAACCACCCGAACAAACCTGTGCCCCCGCGCGCACGACCTGCCAATTCGAATGTAGCGAACAGTGAGAACGCAGTCATCAACGAAGGGATAATGACCATAAACGTCAGGACCACTTGAATATATTTCCACATTGGACTTATACCTGGCTCCATCAATTGATGATGAAAACCAACAGGAATCGAGAATAATAAGAACAATATGAACGATAACCGAGCTAACGAATCACTGAATATTCGACCACCTATGATCTTAGGAATCACAACATACCAAGTGATATATGCAGGCAACAACCAGAAGTACACAAGAGGATGTCCAAAATACCAGAATAAAGTGCGGCTAAGTAATACATTAATCGTGTCTACCCAACCGAAGGACCATGGTATGAGCTGTAGCAGTACCTCCGCAGCTACACCTATTGTTGCTATCTGCCACATCAGCATAGTTGCTACAGCCATAAAGGAGAATAGCGGTGACAGCTGCCCTTTATTCGCTCTGCGCCACTTCACATATTGATAGAAAATCGCAAAGCCGCTCAACCAGCTGCCAACCACAATTAGCGTCAAGGCTATATAATAGTAAGGAGATGCCATCATCGGTGCGTAGAAGGTATATAATACTGTAGCTTTATTCATAAGTACAAGAATCACACCCAGAACTGTACCAATCGACATGAGAAAATAACCACTCCACGCCATCTTCCGCGCTGCTGGAAGTAGTGCACCTCCCAAAGTTTTCGATACGCCTGAGAATAGGAAGCCAATAATAAAATACGTTGTAAAAATAAGTGCCATTAATACACCATGTGCAGTTAATAATTGATAATAACCGATACCAGCAGGCAAGGTAAATGTGCCACTTCGAACCAAACCTTGTAGCAATCCTGCTATTCCACCAATGAATAAAGCGATAAAAGCGAATATAATATGAGCAATAACAAGCTTCGCATCTTGAGGATCAAAACGTTCAGAATTCATCGATTATCCACCTTTCTATGACCAATAAGTAATTTTATTAAATAACAATAACTCTAGCTTGCATCACTTCATGATAAGTACCACAATATTCGTTACAGAGAATCAAATATTCACCCGGTTTGTCAAAGGTATGTGAGATTTCTGTGATTTCGCCTGGAACGACCATCATATTCACATTCGTACCCGGAATCTGAAAACCATGAACTACATCCTTGCTAGTGACTATAAAATCAACCGTAGCTCCTGCTGGAATTTCAATCGAATCTGGACCATAACCAAAGGTGAATGCAGTCATCACTGCTTCATAATGATTCTCACCAATTTTCTTTAACCCAGGATTATTAAAAGGTGCCTGTACATCAACCTGTGTTGGATCGATGGATTGGTGGTTTCCACTATGAGGTGGAGCCATACCCATCACGAATGTTCCTATACCCAAGACCAGGAGAAAGATAAACAGCATGCTGATTCCAAAAACGAGCCAAATTCTTTCCAATCTATGAATATGCATGTCCATTAACCCCCATTTCTAACGACGAATAAGATAAATACGAATATCCAACAACCGAGAATAAATCCTCCAAGAATCATGACGGAGATGAAAGTCCCTTTAAGACGGGAATCCTGATGTTCAAGTTTTTTCATTTCTTTTGCTATCCTTTGTAATTTCGCCATCTTCCTTCTCCTTTCAGACTAAATATTTTTGTGTACAGAATCCTTATTCTATAAATTGCTGTTTCTCATTGGAGTCAAATAAATCATAATAGCGTCTCAGATACTGTTGATAATCATCCATGGTTTTTATCGTTTGTGTGAACTGAGTTTCAATCCCACGTACGACAAATTGATCGGAGTCCATCTCTGACCAACGAATATAATGCAGGAGCTGTTCCAATCGATGATCACCGCTGCTGAGCAATAATTGGGCCGCATTCGCGACGGATGTATTATAAATGCTATGAAGCATTTCCAACCGCCCACCTATTCGGGGGACAACGGCTTCGAGCTGAAACTCATTCTTGAATTGTTGCATGAATCGAGCTGCTTGAGCTGAAATAGATGGCATATCACATCCGACCACCCAAGCTTCTTCATGCTCTGCCAGGGATAGTCCAGCATGCAATCCACCTAGCGGACCTTTATCCCTTATGAAATCAGTTATTATACGTACTGAAACATCTACAGTTCTTAAAAAAGGCTTTGGTTCATTCGTTACTATAATGATCTCATCGCAGATGGACTCCATCTCACGAATTTGTCTCTGAATTAACAACTCATCATATATAGGAAGAAGGGCCTTATTCTCGCCTCCCATCCGTTGATGATCGCCTCCTGCTAGAATGACTCCAGTTAGCATCGTCTT
>JBBDTA010000013.1:0-2946 GCA_040904605.1 Paenibacillaceae bacterium | reverse complement strand
CTTATGCTTACGAAGTAGTTTTATCGACTGCTCGCGCAGTCATCTAAAACTTTTAGGAGGAATTCAAATGATTATCAAATTTCTTAAAGAGAATGTTTACGCAGCGGTGGCACTCACATTGATCAGGATATATGTAGGTTGGGAATGGTTACACGCAGGTTGGGGAAAGCTAACCGCCGATGATGCTTTTGATGCCAAAGGGTTTCTAATGGGGGCTGTTGGAAAATCAACAGGTGACCATCCAGCAGTGCAACAATGGTGGGCAACATTCCTAGATAATGTAGCGATACCAAGCTCGGGTCTGTTCTCTTTCCTCGTATCTTGGGGGGAATTCCTGGTCGGACTTGGATTAATTCTCGGTTGCTTCACATCCTTCGCGGCTTTGATGGGTATCTTAATGAATACAGCCTTCTTATTATCTGGAACTACATCTACGAATACACAATTAGCTATACTCGGTATTCTTATCGTAATCGGTGGTTACAATGCTGCTAAATTCGGAGCAGATCGATATGTCCTCCCTTACCTAACGAATTTAGTTGGCAACAATAGTCAGCAAGTAAACAATAGAAAAGCCTAGAATTTCATAAGAGTAGCTACAAACATAAAAATAATCACACACCGACTAAGTCGATGTGTGATTATTCACATATCTCTCACTATTATTAGACCGGATAAGTGAGTTTTATCACACCCGGCTTACTATTAAATCAGTTATCTTATTAATGAAGCCAGAAAGGAGAAATACCATGACTCTTGAATCGACATCCTCACACCCCCACAAGAACACAGGCGTATTTACTCCTGAGAATCTGATGAAATTGAAATCAATTTCTTATGAATACAGTGCATCAGCGGGCTCCTACCTATATTGGGAAGGAGATCCTGCGGATAAATTATTCTATATCATCGAAGGTCAAGTTCGAATTACAAAAGCTACCGATGATGGAAAACAACTGACCTTGTATATATTCCAGAACGATGATTTATTCGGACAATTAGATTCACTGCAAGATTCAACACACAGCTTTAATGCAGAGGTTACAGAGGACAGCATCTTAGGTATCATTCAACTCAGAGACCTTGAGATCCTCCTGTGGCAACATGGAGACCTCGCTGTGGAGTTCATGAAATGGATGGGTCTTATGCATCGAATCACTCAGACCAAGTTTCGCGATCTCTTGCTGTTCGGCAAACCAGGAGCATTATGTTCGGTGCTTATCCGCTTATCAAATTCCTATGGCGAGCAGCATGGTGAACATATTCTAATTCCATTAAGACTTACTAACACCGAGTTAGCAGAGATGATCGGAGCAACCAGAGAAAGCGTCAATCGAATGCTAGCCGAATTTAAGAAACAGGATATTATTCAATATGAAGACAACCTTCTCATCATTAAGGATATCACATATTTACGCGATCTATGTCATTGTGAGAATTGCCCAGGAACTATTTGTCGAATGTAGTTGATTAGACTTGGCTTTTATCTGTTTATATCATATTGATTAGTTCATTAATTGTTGATATCTGTGATCGGTTGACAATAAGCCTCCGCGCGTTTGCTAATGCATTCTTCTCAGCTTCCGCACGCAATTGCTCATCCGCAATACTTTCCAGATCAGAAACATGGGCAATTCCAACAATTCGACGTATCATTTTGCAGCCTGTAAATCCAGCTGTATCTTGCAGAATGCTAATTAACAAATAATCAAGATATCCCTCTGTATTCGCTGAAGCTTCTATGATTCGATCCTTCCATAAGGATCTGAATTCCTCCACGAAGATATTCCAGACCCCTCCAATCGTATCTAATAAGTACTGTTGATATGCGCCACGTTCCAATGGATCTGGCGTATGTCCTATATGAGCAGCATGGTTTAATAGCAAATTAGCAAATAGTGCCCCTATATCAAATCCCATCGGACCATAATAGGCAAATTCGGGATCTATTACTCGTGTATCCGTTTCTGTGATCATTATACTTCCAGTATGTAGATCGCCATGAACAAGAGCTTGTGCATGTGTTAAGAATTTTTCCTTAAGCTTCGCAACCTCCAGCTTGAGCTGTGCATCATGCCGAAGTGCTACAGCCATTTCTTGTATTAGAGGGTTACATCGGTTGCGCGGACTATCACTATAAGGGTCTGTGAATATTACATCCTCAGACAGCTTACACAATTCAGGGTTGATATATCGCTTGACTAGTGCCTTCTTAACACCCGATTCCAGTGCATATTCCGATGAAAGGAATAACGATCGAGCTAGAAAACGTCCGATATGTTCTGGGAAGTTGGGGTATTGCTTGCGATCCACCAGCCCTTTTCGCATAATTAAATACTCAGATAGATCTTCCATGATGAATAAGGCTAGTTCAGCGTCGTAATGATACACCTTAGGAACTCGTCCTGGGTCATACTCATTCTCAATTTGCAGTACTTCACATTCAATTCGTGCACGGTCTAATGTTAATGGATAAGAATCACCGATAACTCTTATATAAGGTAATGCTTGTTTAATGATTACACTTCTGCCTTCGCCGCCATTCTCTCGAACCTGAAAAACCAAATTCAAATTACCATCACCAATCTCGCGACTCTGTAACGGTGCATCCCCTGAGAATAGTCCTGGAACAGATCTCGCATATTCAACTGCTGCCGCTTCTGTTAAAGCACGATACATCATGACCTGCCTCCTTTTGAAAAATATAGTGTGTCAAACTTAAAGTTTTGCTAAGTAAAACTCGCTTCGAGAGCATACGCTTGCTTTTTTTTCAGCCCAGACTCTGGTAGCCCCTTTTCAATAGAACGTTCGATGATATGATAGCATAAACTATTAACCATATAAACAAAAAAGCTACATGAAATTAATCATAATAGCTTTGTTCATATTTAATAATGGCTGGGGATCCAGGATTCGAACCTGGGATGACGGAGTCAAAGTCCGTTG
>JBBDTA010000012.1:0-11829 GCA_040904605.1 Paenibacillaceae bacterium | reverse complement strand
CTCGCTTCTCCTCACCGCTCAATGTGGATGATTTCATCAAGAAACAAAGCTTGATCTACTATAGTAAGGAAGCGCTTATGGCAAGCGGGGAAGCGATCATGACATTGGCAAGACATGAGGGGCTTGAAGGCCATGCACGTGCTGTAGAAATCCGCATGAAGAAAGAGGGGAATTGTAATGGCTAATAAGGGTAACCAATCGAATGTCGAAGAGAGTGCGCGAACATCATCCGTTGCCCGCAGAACGAATGAAACGGACATCAAGCTGACCTTCGGGGTTGATGGTACGGGGGTTAGCTCCATAGAGACAGATGTACCGTTTCTGAATCACATGCTGGATTTGTTCACCAAGCATGGCAAATTCGATCTCGATGTACAAGCCAAAGGTGATATTGAGATCGATGATCACCACACGGTGGAGGACATTGGCATATGTCTAGGGCAGACGCTGTTGAAGGCTCTAGGTGATAAACGAGGTATTCGTCGTTATGCAAGTGTATTCGTTCCGATGGACGAGGCTTTAGCGCAGGTCATTATTGATGTGAGCAACCGTCCGCATCTGGAATATCGTGCGGAATTCCCATCGAAGCTAGTAGGTAGCTTCGATGTGCAGCTCGTGCATGAATTCCTCTGGAAATTCGCGCTTGAGGCGCGGATCACACTTCACGTGATCGTTCACTACGGACACAATACACACCATATGGTGGAAGCGATTTTTAAAGCGCTCGGAAGGGCTTTGGATGAAGCGACATCGATTGATCCGCGTGTTCAAGGTGTGCCATCTACGAAGGGAGTGCTCTAAAGGTTGATCGCTATTATCGATTACGGCATGGGCAATTTGCATAGTGTGAGTAAAGCAGTGGAGAGACTTGGTTATCAAGCAGTGGTCACTGCAAACCGAGATCAGATCATGTCGGCTGCAGGAGCTATTCTGCCGGGGGTGGGTGCTTTCGGTGATGCAATGCACAATTTACGGCTTACCAGTCTGGATGAAGTTACTCGACTTTACGCTGCCACAGGTAAGCCTTTGCTGGGAATTTGTTTAGGGATGCAGCTCTTATTCGCGAAGAGCGAAGAACATGGCACTCATGAGGGATTGGGTCTTCTTCCAGGTGAAGTCGTGCGTTTCCAGGGCGATTATAAGATTCCACATATGGGCTGGAATCGATTGATGTTCCATCAGGAGAATGCGTTGCTCGAAGGGTTGGATGAAGGTTATGTGTATTTCGTTCACTCTTACCATGCGAATGTGCAGCGTCGGTCGGATTTACTAGCCACAACTGACTACCATCAACCAGTTACAGCTATCGTGGGCAGAGACAATATATACGGCATGCAGTTCCATCCAGAGAAAAGCGGAGAGCTCGGCATGAAATTATTAGGGAACTTCCTGCAATTAGCTATTCATCAGAATGAACTGGTGTAGCTAAAAGTAAGATAAATAACCACTCCAAATAACGTTAATCAGTGAATAAATGTGTATCTACAAAAATGATCATCCACTGGAGGTTCACAAACATGTCTTCATTCATCATATACCCTGCCATAGATATTCGTGACGGAAAATGTGTGCGGCTGATTCAAGGGGATTATAACCAAGAAACGATATATAATGATAACCCATTAGAGGTAGCCACAGCTTGGGAAAGTCAGGGTGGGGAATGGATCCACTTGGTCGATCTGGACGGGGCGAAAGCGGGTGAACCCGTCAATTCGCAATTAATTGCCAAGATTGCGAGTAGTGTAGGTGTCCCTGTGCAGGTTGGCGGAGGCATTCGATCAGTAGACAGCGTTACACGCTTGCTAGATGCAGGAGTTAGCCGTGTTATTATTGGTACTGCAGCGATAGAGAATCGGCAATTTGTGTATGATGTACTGAATCGTTATGGAGATAAAATCGCAATAGGCATCGATGCCAGGAATGGCTATGTTGCTACACGAGGCTGGCTAAAAACCTCTGAGGTGAGAGCAGATGATTTAGCTCGTGAGCTAGCCGAACGTGGCGCTACGACGTTCATCTTCACGGATATTTCCCGTGATGGAATGATGGAGGGTCCGAATGTGGAGGCGATTGTCCAATTAGCGAAGGCGTCCGGACAGAAGGTCATTGCATCAGGTGGAGTTAGTAAGCTAAGCGATCTAGAGCTGCTAGCGGCGGAGAGCAGCAATGGCATCTCTGGCGCTATTGTGGGTAAGGCTCTCTATACGAATAGCATTGATCTGCGCACGGCGATTGGTCGCATTCGAAGCTTATAGCCTATAAACGTTTAGGAGTGTTACCATGCTTACCAAACGAATTATTCCATGCCTGGATGTGAAGGATGGGCGAGTTGTCAAAGGGGTTAATTTCATCAATCTGCGGGATGCTGGCGATCCGGTTGAACTGGCTGCTGTGTACGACAAGGAAGGCGCCGATGAGCTGGTGTTCCTAGATATCTCGGCTTCTGTTGAGGGCCGCTCCACGATGGTGGAGGTTGTGAAGAAGACCGCGGGTGAGATCACAATTCCTTTCACAGTGGGTGGAGGTATATCTCATGTAGATGATATGACAAGACTGCTTCGCGCTGGCGCCGACAAAATCGGTATGAATACGGCAGCAGTGAACAACCCACAGCTCATATCCGATGGAGCACGTAGATTTGGTTCACAATGTATGGTTGTTGCCATCGATGCGAAGTACAATGAGGCTTGGGGTGAGTGGGAGGTATACACTCACGGAGGAAGAACACCTAGTGGAGTTCGTGCCTTAGCTTGGGCCAAGCAGATCGAGAGCTTAGGTGCTGGCGAGATCCTCCTAACGAGCATGGATGCGGATGGAACGAAGGATGGATTTGATATAAAGCTCACTCGTACGATCTCTGATATGATCTCGATCCCCGTTATTGCTTCGGGAGGAGCAGGAACGGCTGAGCATTTTTATAACGTATTCGAGGAAGGTCATGCAGATGCTGGTCTAGCGGCGACCATCTTTCATTATAAAGAATTAACAATCGAACAAGTGAAGGATCACTTGAAGCGTAGAGGAGTGGAGATTCGATGACGGATCAGAAGAACAAGGGACAGACACTATTCACCATAGAGCAGCTAGCGACAGCCATTCGCTGGGATGACAATGGACTCGTCTCAACGATTATTCAGGATGTGAGCACCAAGGATGTACTTATGCTAGCTTATATGAATCGGGACTCCTTACAGCAATCGATCAACAGTGGGCAGACCTGGTTCTGGAGTCGTTCGCGGAATGAGCTCTGGAATAAAGGAGCTACCTCCGGTCACACACAGACCATAAGCTGGTTGAGGTACGATTGTGACGCGGATGCACTCTTGATTGGCGTGGAGCAGACAGGAGCTGCCTGTCATACTGGGAATAGCAGCTGCTTCTATAGACAAGCTGATTTGACTACGGGAGGCCCATCTTCAGTAGTGGATGAAGCAGCCGCCAATCCAGCATGGATCTTATCCACATTAGAGGCAACGATCGCTCAGCGGGACGAGCTTCGTCCAGAAGGAGCCTATACCACATATTTGTTCGAGAAGGGTATCGATAAGATACTGAAGAAAGTCGGGGAAGAAACGGCGGAAGTCATCATCGCAGCGAAAAACCGTGACACAGATGAGCTGCGTTATGAAAGCTCGGATCTTATCTTTCATCTGATGGTATTGTGGCGTGAGAGTGGTCTGTCCTTGGAAGCTGTCTTGGGCGAATTGAGTAGTCGACATCTGAAGAAGAAAGGTGAATGACGACGAAGATGTTCATTGACTATCATACACATCATATGCGTTGCGGTCATGCGATAGGTACATTAGAAGAATATGTGCTGCAGGGTATCGAGATTGGCTTAGACCAGCTTGGTTTATCCGATCATATGCCGTTGTTGCATGTAGACCCAGCTACGTATTATTCGGGTATGGCTATGCCCATGGATGAATTGCCCAGATACTTCGAGGAGTGTCTGTACCTCAAAGATAAATATAAGGATCAAATCGATATTCGAATAGGCCTTGAAGGCGATTATATCGAGGGCTATGAGGAGCAGATTGAACGTATTGTCACTGGCTATCCGTGGGACTACGTGATTGGCTCGGTCCATTTTCTCGGGGAGTGGGATATCTCGGATTCTCGTCAGCTGCATGGCTGGGAAAGTCGACGTATAGCCGATGTGTATGGTCTATATTATTCCATGGTTCAGAAGGCAGCACAAACAGGCTTCTACCAGTATCTAGGCCACTTGGACGTCATTAAACGGTTTGGACATATTCCTGAAGAGGATATATGGCAGGTCGAGAAACAGACCGTCGATGTGATTAAGGACAATGACTTAGCGATCGAGCTGAATGCGTCTGGACTTCGCCATCTGTGTGAGGAGATGTTCCCGAGTCGGCGTATATTAGAATATTGCTTGGAGAAGAATGTACCATTGACGGTCGGGTCAGATGCACATCAGCCGGCTCGACTCACACAAAATTTGGACAAGGCGGTTGATTTGTTGAAGGAAATCGGCTTTCAGCAACTAGCCACATTCAAAGCGCGTAAACGCATAATGGTTGGGATATAGAATAATGAATAATGAATAATGAGAGCATCTTAATGGAGATGCTTTTTTTTCATTGTAATGGCATAATAGATGTGGGAAAGAAGGGGGATTATGGTGAATGGGAACGGTGAAGAAGGAACAAATTAAAGAAATTTATATATTTCGTGCCATCGCCATATTAGCTGTTATTATGATTCATGCGACTAGTGAGTCTATTGGTAAAATCAATAAAGAATCATTGTACTACCCGCTTTATAATGGACTCAATATGTTCTCTTCCTTTGCGGTTCCTACGTTTATTTTTCTAAGTGGTCTGGTTATGTTCTATACTTACTACGATAGGGTGTTGACTAGGACTGAATTACTGGACTTCTACAAAAAACGTCTACTCTATATCGTAATTCCTTACATTGTCATATCTACATTTTACTTCGCAATGAAATTGACGATAAACACCCAACTTTCCTTAGGGGAAGGGTTAAAGCAGTATGCGATTCAGCTGTTAACAGGTGGTGCTTACACACATCTGTATTTCATGTTTCTGATCATTCAGTTTTACTTGTTATTCCCGTTGCTACTTTCATTATCTAAGGTCCGAGGTGTAGCTCCGTACTTGTTCCTTATTGGTGCAGCCCTGCAATGGGGATACATATTCCTAAACAGTGAAGTCATTCAGTATATGGATGATCTACCGAATATTCTCCATAAACGAGCTAGTTTATTCCCTACCTATCTTGCTTATTATTTATTAGGTGCGACGTTAGGGATTTATTATCTTCAATTTAAAAAATGGTTTGTCGTGAGTCCTTCTTCATTAATCAGTGTCAAGTCGCTAGTAACTTATGTTTTCTATGCCCTGTGGCTGACTTCGGGACTGTATTATGCTTACATCTATTATATGGGTCGCGTGCATAACGAATGGTCTCATTCGAAGGTATATGATTTGCTGCTGTTTATATTCTCTATTCTATCTTCCATCGTTCTACTGCATCTTTCCTACTGGATTATGGCGAAAGGGGGAAGGAAGATTGTTCATCTCCTTATGCATCTAGGTATAGCATCATTCGGGGTGTATTTCCTTCATCCTGCGGTGCTGTGGTTTTACCGTAAAGCGGTTGTAAACTTGTCACTGAAGCATCCTTTCTACTACGGTGGCGCGTTCGCAATAGCGCTTATTGTGTCTTGGTTAGCTACAGCGCTGCTTATGAAATTTCCGAGATGGTCGTGGATCATTATAGGATTAGTGCCAACAGTGCCAACAGTGCCAACAAAGGACAATCGGAAAAACGGCGCATCACTCATAAGAACACGTACATTGTAAGGTATTTCTTTTATGTCGGATGAATGACTTTTTAACATAAGTGACCACAAGAAATTACAAATTAATCTCAAATTTCAGCCATGTTCATGCCGGTTGTAAGCCTTTACAATAAGGATACGGCTTACACATAAGGGAGGAAAGAATACATGATTCGAATATGGAGAGGGATAAGAGCCGGAGCCTTGATCATTGACAAAATAATAGAGAACTTTGCACTCAGTGCATTAGCAGCTATGACGTTTATTGTTACGATGCAGGTGTTTACAAGGAAGCTATTTAATTTTGTGTTCTTCTGGTCGGAGGAGATTACGCTGTTGCTTCTTATCTGGTTTGCCGTTCTAGGGATCGCGATTGGTTTTCGTGAGAAGTTGCATTTGGCGATGGACTCGTTCACCAATTTATTCCCTGCATCATGGAATAAGGTGTTGGACAAGATCATTGCAACCTGTACATTCATGTTCGGGGTATACCTGATCATTTATGGTTGGGACTTCACTGTGATGATGCACGCCAATACGCTTTCGGCGACACAATGGCCGGTAAGTGTGATGTATATCGTAATGCCGATAACGGGTGTATTGGTCTGTATCTATTCGTTCTTGGAATTGCTTGGTGTGGACACGGTTCGTCATCAAGACTTAGGGGAGGCGGGGCTCGAATGACAACAACTACGATTGCTGTCATTATCCTGTCAGCAAGCTTTATCGGATTAATTTTACTCCGTTTTCCTATTTCTATGGTATTAGCACTATCTTCGTTGTTTACTGCTCTCTATTTGGATATTCCGCTTGCTGTCATTGGACAGCGCATGGTACAAGGTATGAATTCGTATACATTGCTGGCTATTCCATTCTTTATTCTGGCAGGACAGATCATGAGTGAGGGCGGCTTAGCGGTACGATTAATTAATCTGGCGCAGCTGACCGTGGGAGCTATTCGCGGTGGTTTGGCGATGGTTAATTGTGTGGCCTGTATGCTGTTCGGGAATATTAGCGGATCAGCCGCTGCGGATGTTTCTTCTATTGGATCCATCATGATACCTATGATGAAGAAGAAGGGATATGACGCTGATTATACGGTTGCAGTTACAACATCTGCAGCTATTCAGGGTGTAGTCATGCCGCCAAGCCACAATATGATCTTATATGCAGTAGCTGCAGGGGGCGTGTCCATCTCAAGTCTGTTTCTTGCTGGGATTGTTCCTTGTCTGATATTGCTGACTGGATTAATGCTTACCTCCTATATTATAGCTAGGAAGCGCAAGTACGCGAAGGGTGAACCTGTCGTGCTCAAAGATATCCCCCGTATCATTAAGGACGGATTTCTCTCGATGATGACGGGAGTTATCATTCTGGGCGGCATATTCAGCGGATGGTTCACAGCGACGGAGTCAGGGGCGCTAGCCTGTGTGTATGCATTTATTCTAACCTTCTTCGTTTATCGGGACATACCGTTATCGCATGTAAAGATTATATTCTTAAAGACTTTTCGGACGGTAGCGATGGTTCTATTCCTGATCGCAACCTCGAATGCATTTGCTTGGGTCTTAACCTATTTGAAGATTCCTATTCTTATAACAGAGGCACTCCTAGGTTTCTCCGATAATGTTTTCGTAATTCTCTTGATTATTAACATTCTTCTACTTGTACTGGGCGCACCGCTTGATATGGCCCCGCTGATTCTGATCATGACGCCCATTCTCTATCCGGTCGTGACGGCGCTTGGTATGGATCCTGTGCATTTCGGTGTTATACTCATCCTTAACTTGGGTATCGGGTTAATCACACCGCCCGTCGGTACGGTACTGTTCGTCGGTTGTGCTATTGGGAAGGTATCAATCGGTAAGGCCTCAAAGGCGCTCACTCCGTTCTTCCTTGTGATGGTTGCAGTATTGTTATTACTTACGTATGTTCCGGCTATTACGATGTGGCTTCCGAATTTGATTAATGGATGACAAAGAACAAAATAATACAAATCTAAGCAAAAATTACCCCATACCACTCTGAATCCGCTTTCATTATGCTAGAGTAGTCCGATAATAAGTAATATAAAGGGAGGCAAACAAAGATGTTGATGAACAAAAAGTTAGTTGGATTAATTTGCATGGTCATGATGATTGCATTGGTTTTAACTGCATGTGGAGGTAATAACGAGGCAAATAACAACGAGGCTAAGAATAACGCTGCTGTTGTTGAGAAAACTCCTGACGCACCTGCACCTGCGACGGAAGGTCCTAACTACAACTTCCGACTTGCTGAGACGCATCCAGCTGATTATCCAACTACCAAAGGGGATATGAAATTTGCTGAGCTTGTTAAGGAAAAATCCGACGGACGTATTACCATCGATGTATTCCCTTCAGCACAGCTTGGTGAGGAAAAGGCGGCAATCGAGCAAGTTCAACTCGGAGCAATCGAGTTCACTCGAATTAGCAGTGGACCATTGGGTGAATTCAATAAAGATTTTGGTGTATTCAGCTTACCATATATCTTTGATAATGATGAGCATGTTTGGAATTTCCTGCTTGGTGATGCGGGTATGAAATTATTAGATAGCTTGGACAACTCGAGGTTGAAAGGGTTAGCTTATTACACCTCAGGTTCTCGCAGCTTTTATTCTACGAAGCCACTTACATCGTTAGCGGATTTAAAAGGTTTGAAAATTCGTGTTCAAGAAAATCAACTAAATCTCTCCATCATTAAAGCGCTTGGAGCGAGTGCGACTCCTATGCCTTATGGAGATGTATACAGCGCACTGCAAACAGGGGTTATCGATGCTGCTGAGAATAACTACCCTAGTTACTTCTCAAGCAAACATTATGAGGTTGCTGGACACTATATTCTAGACGGTCATCAACGTGTACCTGAAGTGCTCATGATGTCCAAGACAGCTTGGGATAAATTGTCTCCAGAAGACCAAGCTATAATCAAGGAAGCCGCACTTGAATCCGTAGCCTTCCAACGCGAAGAGTGGGCTAAATACGAGAAAGTATCCGAAGAGGGAGTACGCGCAGCAGGTGCAACGATTACTGAAGTTACAGATGTAACACCATGGCAAGAAGCTGTTAAGCCAGTTATTGACGAAAATCGTGAGCAATTTAAAGCTGTTCTCGATGCGATTGATGCGGCTCGTAAATGAACAAACGATACTGCTCGTACTACTTTGGTTAGTAAATAACAAAAAGGGGAGGCTCCGAGTGAGCCTCTTTTTCCAACGAATTACAAGAGTCAATCAATGGACAGCCATACAGCAAGAAGTTATTCTGAATATAAGATTATAGAAGAAGGTGAACAACGAATGTTAGCATGGCTACAATGTTATAAACACATCATTCGAATCATTCTTCTTCGTGATCGGTCACTCATGACCAAGCTGTTAGTATTCTCAGCTCTATTGGTCGTATTACCAATGTTATTTGTTGGCCTTATCACATACCGTCAATCCTCACAGGTGTTAGAGAGAGAGGCGCGGGATTATAGCTTGCAGATTATTGATCAGGTACAGCTTTATGTGGAAGACTACCTGCGCGACTTTGAAATCAACACGCTCAAGATTATCAATCATCCTGATACCGTTAATTTTCTTAGAATGGAAACGCGGGAGGAAGTGGAGAGCAGTGAGATTGTCGGAAGTATACGCAATTTATTGAAGAATTCAGCTTACTCACGGTCCGACGTGCTCAATATCACGATTATTCTCGACGATATCCAAGTCGTCGATTCTGCCGATGAAGCGGATGATCAGTCTGTGCTTAATCTAAAGAGTGAACCTTGGTATAATACGATCCCGCAAAGCGGCGAGCCTACAATCATCAGTCGTCTTATTCAATGGCATCAAGAGGAGCTGCCGGTTATCTCTGTTGTGAAGCGGATAGTTAGTCCACAAACCTTGAAACCCTTCGGTATGCTGATTATTGATGTGAATTACAAGCGCTTACAGGATGTTGCGTATAGAGTCAAGCCGGGCAAAAGCGGCTATCTGTCTATCATTAATGAGCAGGGGCATTATGTATATCACCCTGATTTGCTACTCATTGGGCAGGAAGCAAACGCTAAAGATGTACAAGAGATGCAGCTTAATAGCAGTGGCTCGTTGATTTCTGTTGATAAGGTTAAGAACTTATTGACATTCAGCCGCAGCGATATATTGAAATGGCATTTTGTTACTTCGATTCCTTATGATAAGCTGATGAGTGGAACGGATTATATAGGAAGAACCATTCTGTTCACAACTATAGTTTTCATGATCGTAGCCTATTTACTAGTTATTCGATTTGCTGCTAGTTTAGTTAAACCTATTAAACAATTACATGAATACATCAAACGTGTGGAGATCGGTGATTTTTCAGGGAAGGTTTCTGTAGATTCTAAAGATGAGATCGGTATGCTCTCACACGGTTTTAATAAGATGGTAGATCGGCTTTCTATACTATTAGAGGAAATATACTTCTCAAAGCTGAAGGCGGCTGAACTGGGCTTAAAGCAGAAGGATACAGAGCTGAAGATGCTGCAAGCACAGATTAATCCGCACTTTCTTTACAATTCATTAGAAACGATTCGTGGTATGGCCTTAGAGAATGATATGGATGAAATTTCAGTCATGGCGGCTTCATTAGCCAGATTACTTAGATATAACATAAAGGAACAATCGCCGCAGGTGACCGTTCGACAGGAAATTGAAATCGGAGAAATTTACCTGCGTATCCAGAAAATTAGGTTTGAGGAGAAATTAATTTATCACTTTGATATTCCTAATTGGGTTTTGGAGCAGGAAATTGCTAAATTTACATTGCAGCCACTCATAGAGAATAGCATTGTACATGGGCTGGAGCCGCGCACTGGAGTTACAACAATCGTCATTACTGCAGAAAGATCGGTACAGTCTGATACTTTCATTCTGCGGATTTCGGATACAGGACCAGGGATCCCAGCAGACAAGCTGATGGAGCTAGTTCATGGTCTGGAGCACGAGGATGAGATTGAATTGACCAGCCAACACATCGGCATCATGAATGTACATCGGAGAGTCCGTTTTATCTTTGGTAAGGATTATGGTTTGTTTATCGAGAGTCAGCCTGGCGCAGGGACAACAGTCGGAATACGGCTACCTTTAAAGCCGACATTCGATGAGGGGAGGAAGCCAAATGTTTGACATTTTATTAGTTGAGGATGAACGATGGGTGCGGACCGCCTTAAGAAAGACGATTGAGAGGACGGGACTCCCCTTCCGAGTTATCCATGAAACGACGAATGGTGTGGAGGCCGTAGATTGGTTAAATGATCATGCCGCATCTATTGTACTTACAGATATTAGAATGCCAGTGATGGATGGGCTTGCCTTAATGGAGGAAATTCGCCGTCGGAATAACGATACAGCTGTCGTTATTATTAGTGGACATGATGATTTTTCATATGCACAACGAGCGCTCCAATTAGGCGCATTTGATTACCTGCTAAAGCCTGTAGAAGCGGATAATATGACGGTATGCTTGCAGAAGTGGTTGGACCATCAAGAGAAAGAGCCAAGTATGGCGCCTGAAGTACATCCGTTTGATGTGAAAGAGATGTCACCGATTGAACAGGTCACCCGTTATATCGATGCCATGCTAATCCCGGAGATGACATTAACCGAGGCAGCTGCTATGGTGCATCTCAATCCAAGCTATTTCTGCAAATTATTCAAGCAACATACCAAAGTGAAATTTACGGATTATATGACCAAGGTGCGAATGAAGGAGGCCACTAGGCTGTTGGAGAAGACATCTTTGCGTATATCCGAGATCGCCGAACGTCTAGGTTATGCGGATTTAGCCTACTTCAGCAATACCTTTAAGAAAACGATGGGTTTAACGCCAAGTGATTATAGGAAAAATAAAGAATAGGAGATGTTTGCAATGGCAGCAGCCATACACTGGGAGAATGCAGAGCCAGGCGTGAAACGCAAAATCTTCGCTCCAGGAGAGCATCTGATGATG
>JBBDTA010000011.1:6665-11841 GCA_040904605.1 Paenibacillaceae bacterium | reverse complement strand
TAAGCTAAGTTTTAGATGACTGCGCTAGCAGTCGATAAAACTACTTCGTAAGCATGTGTTATTCTGCATCCATACCATAATGAATCTGCTGCTTCGCATCGTGACGCTCGATCGCTAGTCGAATCAGCTCTTCTAGAAGCTCGCCATAGGATACACCAGTTTCCTGCCATAATAGCGGGTACATACTAAATGGGGTGAACCCAGGCATCGTATTAATCTCATTAATCAGAATGGAGCCATCTGACTTCTGCAGGAAGAAATCAACACGTGACAAGCCTGTACCATCAATTGCCTGAAAAGCACGAATCGCCATATTGCGAATGAGATCTGAGGTAGGAGCAGGAATATCTGCAGGAATCATCATGGCCGATTTGCCATCCACATACTTGGCCCGATAATCATAGAAATCATTCGAGGACACCACTTCACCACAGACCGATGCTTGAGGATTATCATTACCCAGAATGCTCACTTCAATCTCTCGTGCATCCACAAATTCTTCGACAATTACCTTACGATCATAACGGAATGCTTCTGCAACTGCAGCAATCAATTCCACTTGATTATTCACCTTAGATATCCCTACACTTGATCCCAAATTTGCTGGCTTGACGAAGCATGGATAGCCTAGAGTAACCTCAATTTCCATAATATGCTCGTCTTGATCGTTGTGCCATTGCGATTTAGTAAAATGACGGAATACACACTGAGGTAATCCAACCTGGGCAAAAATATACTTCATCATGACTTTGTCCATACCTACAGCGGAAGCAAGTACACCTGCGCCCGCATAAGGAATATTCGCGATCTCTAGAAGGCCCTGTATTGTGCCATCTTCACCATTAGTCCCGTGTAATAAAGGGATAATCAGATCAATCTGTCCTCTATCTTGTCCAAACAGTGGTGCTATGGCTGTAGACGATAGGTTGCTGACTGATTCAGCGCCGTTGCGTGCAGAGGAAGAGGATGTGGAAATGTCGGTTTCGCCCCCTGCAAGAAGCTGTTCTCGCTCGACAGGTGCCGAGATCAACGATCCTGTCTGCCACTGCCCCTGCTGTGATATATAGAAAGGAACGATGTCATACTTATTAAAGTCAAATGCGTTAATGACTGACATAGCGGTCTGAATAGAGACTAGATGCTCCCCAGATTTACCGCCGAATATGATGCCGATGCGAATTTTTGGACTCATGGAAACCTCCGTAGATTGGAATGCTGGGGACCTAATCGGCCCTACAAAATATCGGGTATATGCAGAAAAGTATAGCGGGTACGCTCCGTCCATGCATAAGAATCTCTATAGTCCCAGTAACGGTTCCGACTGTCGTTCGTATGAGCGTTCACAAGCGGCTCACCTGATGAATCGAAGCCAGTAACAATAGCTGAATGCTGATACACAGTATCACCATCCCAATCGTAGGAGATAATATCTGCTATATCCAGCTTACGCGCTGAATCCACCGTCTCTGCACGGAGCCCGGCACGGCTCGATTGCATATAATGCTGTAGACTGTTCGCTACTGTCCAGCTAAAGCTCCAGCGTTCACGTCCATGCTCATAGCCTTCGTACCACCAACCTGATTCTCTTTTACCAGTATAGTTCATAGGGACACCACCTGCAAAGAGGCATTGAGACACAAAATTCGTACAATCTACATCATAATGTTCATAAGCTGGATTAGCCTTGTTCCACCATTCGTTCGCATAATTCACCGCAAGCTGCCTATTATAATGGATCGAGCGGCTTACATCACTGCGATTCGATAGGAGTGCCCGATTAATGTAAGGCTGTGACACTCTAATCTGATCTGGTTCAGCGGATAGTACTGATCTCGGATTTCTCTCAGTTTGGATCCGATCAATCTTGGTGATCACCCATTCTCCCCGACGATGAATGAACGTAAGCTGCTCCTGCTGCTCCTGTTCACTATCGATACCCGCATCATACACCCGTCTCTTATTCATTCGAATGACTGCAATGATTTGCCGCTCTTGTTGATTAACCTTTATTAGACGAGCTGAGGTTTCTGAGCGGATCACCTGTCGATACCTACTTACACCATGCTTCAATAACCTTTCTTGTCTATGACTCTCCTTGCGATAATAATTCTCATCCATTACATAAGAACGCAGGGGTTCTATGGAGTGTTCAACCTCCATTCGATTGGAATCTTTAATGTAGTTATTCAACACTGACTTCCAAGTTATCATTATTGCCTCCCGAGCACATACAAAGTTGTTTCAGTATATGACTAGGAGTTCTAATTAATGAGCAAAACTTGCGAAATAGTGCTTTACGATCCAGCAGGAAGAGGGTATACTTTTAATAAGGAATTATGAAATTTCGTTTCATCTAATGAAACCAAAGGAGCTTGAGTTATGACAAAAAAAGATCATTTTGCGATCCGTAAATCCTTGCAGGTCGGACCCAAAACGTACTATTACTACTCACTGCCTGAGTTAGAGAAGAGCAAGTTCGCGGATATTAGTAAGCTTCCCATCTCGATTAGGGTTCTACTGGAAGCAGCCGTTCGCCAATTCGATGGTCGCGCGATCACCGAAGAGCATGTACAACAAATTGCCGGCTGGGCTAAGAATAAGGAAATGAACAAAGAAATTCCGTTCATCCCCGCACGTATCGTATTACAGGATTTCACGGGAGTTCCTGTCGTTGTTGACTTAGCAGCTATGCGCTCCACGATGCAGCGTGCTGGTGGCGACCCGAAGCGGATTAACCCATTAGTACCCGTTGATCTTGTTATTGACCATTCCGTTATGGTCGATGCATTCGGCGCTGATGACTCATTAGCAATCAATATGGATTTAGAATTTAAGCGTAATAATGAACGTTATCGTTTTCTTCGTTGGGCACAGACGGCATTCGATAATTTCCGTGCTGTCCCTCCTTCAACAGGCATTGTCCATCAGGTTAACCTGGAGTACTTGGCTTCCGTTGCTGCTACGAAGGTTGTGAACGGCGAAACTGAAGTATATCCAGATTCGCTTGTGGGTACAGATTCTCACACCACGATGATCAATGGTCTAGGTATCGTTGGTTGGGGTGTTGGCGGGATTGAGGCGGAAGCTGGTATGTTGGGGCAACCGTTATATTTTGTGACACCAGAAGTCGTTGGATTTAAGTTTACAGGCAGGCTAGCTGAAGGTGCTACTGCAACCGATCTAGCGCTTACCGTTACACAGATTCTTCGTAAGAAGGGCGTCGTTGGCAAATTTGTTGAGTTCTATGGTCCTGGTTTAAGCAGTATCGGACTAGCAGACCGTGCAACTGTAGCTAATATGGCTCCAGAGTATGGCGCAACGATCGGTTACTTCCCTGTCGATGACGAGTCGCTCAATTACTTGCGTTCCACTGGACGTACGGAGGAGCAGATTGCTCTTGTCGAAGCTTACTATAAAGCTCAAGGCTTGTACCGTACAGCGGACACGCCAGATCCAACCTTCACAGAAACGCTGACGTTAGATCTTGGAACAGTTGTACCGAGCCTTGCCGGTCCTAAGCGTCCACAGGATCGTATCGAGCTAACCGCTATGAAGGAATCCTTCAATACGATCGTTACTAAGCCAGTTGATAAGGGTGGGTACGGTCTTACTGACGAGAAGCTCGCACAATCCATTGAGGTCAAGCACCGCAATGGTAAGAATTCGCAGATGAACGCTGGCGCTGTCGTTATCGCAGCAATAACTAGCTGTACGAATACCTCTAATCCGAGTGTTATGATCGGTGCTGGCTTGCTGGCTAAGAAGGCTGTTGAGAGAGGCTTGACAAGACCATCTTATGTGAAGACTAGTTTAACGCCAGGCTCACTTGTTGTAACTGAATACCTTGTCAAGGCTGGTGTTCTTGAATCTCTTGAGAAGCTGGGCTTCTACATCGCTGGTTATGGCTGCGCAACTTGTATCGGTAACAGCGGTCCGCTTCCTGAAGAAGTGAATGATGCCATCATCGATAATGATATGACCGTTGCTGCTGTATTAAGCGGCAACCGTAACTTCGAGGGTCGGATCCATGCTCAGATCAAGATGAACTATCTGGCATCACCACCACTCGTCGTAGCCTATGCACTTGCCGGCACTGTGAATATTGATCTAGCGACTGATCCCATTGGTACCGGTACGGATGGACAGCCTGTGTACTTGAAGGATATTTGGCCAACATCACAAGAAATTAAAGACGCGATTAAGCTAGCGATGAATCCTGCTATGTTCCGTGATAAGTACGATAACGTGTTCAAGCAGAATCAAACCTGGAACGAGATTCCGGTTCCAGAAGGAGTGCTGTATGAGTGGGATAATCAGTCCACTTACATCCAAGAGCCTCCATTCTTCGAGGGTTTGAGCACGGTGCCTGGTGACATCGTTAATATTAATGGTGCCAAGACATTAGCCTTGTTAGGTGATTCCGTAACTACAGATCACATCTCTCCAGCAGGTAACTTCAAGAAGAATAGCCCTGCAGGTGAGTATCTGACTGTCAAGGCTGTGGATGAAGAAGACTTTAACTCCTACGGCTCTCGTCGTGGTAATCATGAAGTAATGATGCGCGGTACCTTCGCGAACATCCGTATTCGCAACCAAGTAGCACCTGGCACTGAGGGTGGCGTAACGAAGTATCTGCCTACGGACGAAGTGATGTCAATCTATGATGCATCGATGAAATATCAGGAGCAAGGCACACCGCTAGTCGTTATTGCTGGCAAGGAATACGGTACTGGAAGCTCCCGTGACTGGGCAGCCAAAGGAACATTCCTACTCGGGGTCAAAGCTGTAATCGCTGAAAGCTTCGAGCGGATTCACCGTAGTAACCTAGTCGGTATGGGTGTCCTCCCTTTACAGTTCCCTGTGGGAACAAGCTGGAGCACATTGAATATCACGGGTCGTGAGGTATTCGACATCAATGGTCTATCCAACGATGTACAGCCTGGTCAGACCGTAACTGTAACAGCTACTCGTGAGGATGGAACCTCGTTCGATTTCGAAGCTATTGTTCGACTAGACAGCCTCGTAGACGTGGATTACTACCGTAACGGCGGCATTCTGCAAACTGTGCTTCGCGAGATCATGGCTGATTAAAAAATTGATGTATTTATGAAAAGAAAAAAAGACTGCCTTGTGTAGTCTTTTTTCTGTTGAGCGGGGTACCGAAGAGCCTCTATTC
>JBBDTA010000011.1:0-6565 GCA_040904605.1 Paenibacillaceae bacterium | reverse complement strand
AGTACCGAAGAGCCTCTATTCGGCGAAATCCAGCTTCCTTGCAAGCTGTAGAGTAACCGTCGTGACCGTCGTCTTATGCGAGATCGAACGGTGCTCAAAAATTCGTATGAAGACTACACCTAAAAAAATGATTAATGCGTTCTTTCCAATATATTATTGTATTAATTACAATAATATTATACAATATTATTGTACATAAAATTTCGAGGTGATTCCATGTCGAACAAGCCGAAAAATGTCACATTTACCCTGCCAGTTGAGCTTATTGAAAAGTATAGAATGTATGCCAAAAACAATGAGATAACTTCAGTAAATGCAGGCGTTAGAGAGGCTTTGGAGTTATATTCCGTGAAGGTGGATAAGGAGCGTTTACGTAATCAGATGAAGAATGCGTCTGAGGATCCCCAATTCATGAGTGACCTTCTGAAAAGCATGGAGGATTTTCAAGCCATAGATGATGAGGTTGGGCGGGAGGACTAGCATATGATTCAATATCAATGGATTATTTATTGGGCAGATTTAACCTCTCACACTGGTTCAGAGCAAACAGGGCGGCGTCCCGTTCTTATCATCTCAGCGGAAGAAGTTAATGAATTCTTGCCCGTAGTTACGGTAGTTTCTCTGACTTCGATGAAGCAAGGAAGAAAGCTATATCCAACCGAGGCCTTCCTTCCTAGTACGGAGACCGGATTATCTCAAGACTCCATAGCAATGGCGCATCAAATTCGCTCCATCTCCAAAGATCGGTTAGATGGAGCATGCGGACGAATTGATTCTGAGCAGTTGAAAATTGAAATCCGCAATGCAGTTACAACTTATCTCGACCTGCTATAATAGTTCCTTAGCTCGACGCTACAATGATTGCTTCAGCAATCGACTCCAATCAGCTAACGAATCATTCTCCCCATCAGCTTGGCTGATTCTATGATGATACCAGCTTGCTCTCGCATCTTGTCTGCCGTTAATCGATTCGCAGGACCCGATACCGATAAGGCTGCAACCAATTGACCCGTTCGATTGAAGATTGGGGCGGCGACTGCTGCTGCTCCTGACTCACGTTCCTCGATGCTCGTTGCATAACCTACATCAGGAATGTGCTCTAGCTGCTTCATAAAAGCTTTTTTACTCATGCCTTCTGGCCACGATATCTCTCCAAGCAGCTCATGCTGAGTAGTCTTGTCTGCATAAGCAACGAGGATCTTACTCGATGCCCCGACAACTAAGGGCAATCTAGCACCTACTGGTGCTACCCTACGTACCGCAAGGCGACTTTGTACAGCTTGGATCCGAATTCGTTCCTGCCCGTCACGAACATAGAGACTAATCGTCTCCCCTACGACATCTCTTAATCGCTCCATCTCTGGCAATAGCATTACAGACATGTCGTCGGATTGCATCAAATTAGCAGAGAGCTCCCACACACGATAGCCCAGCTTATATTTCTCAGATGCTGGATCACGGATAATAAATCCCTTACCTTCTAATGAGGCTAATAATCGATGAACTGTACTCTTATGTAAGCCAACCCGAGAAGCTAGCTCCGTCAATCCCAGGTCAGACTCGTTCGTGAAGCATAATAGGATATCTAGTGCTCTTTCTACAGCGCGTACAGTTAACTTGGAATCCTCCACAATCAGCACCACCCTGTTCAGAAGCTTTGCTCTGTTTCACTTAGTGAAACTAAATTACACCTAGTATACCTCAAGAATATATTACCTTCAAATACATTCTGAATAATAATATTACATTTGCATTACAAATACGCTTTGCTTATTGACGATCATTAGTTTACATAATACGATGAGAAGTATAGGACAACTCAACCACGATAGGTCATCCTTCACTCGATTGGATGTGACACCATGAGAACCGATATTATAACCTCACAGCTACCTATAAACGAGAACGCTTACATCGACCCTTCCTTCTTGAGAACGAGCCCCCGTCGAATTCGGGCGATATTCATTCGTTCCCTATGGACGATAGCTGTGGTAATTGTATTACTCCTGCTGGCATTGACAGGTTACATATATTATAGCGCATGGACATTCACCCACCCGAGAATAGCTCCACTCTATTCTGATCCGATGGCAGCTCTTCAACTGCCTTATTCAGATATTGAATTCCTCAGCATGGACGGCGAATCCACTATGAACGGTTGGTACATCCCATCCACCTCTAAGAAGACGATTATTTTCTCTCATGGTTATGCTGGGAATCGTGAGGAGATTTGGGTGCCTCTATATGAACTTGCTCAGGCCCTTCATTCGAATCATTATAATGTTATCATGTTCGATTACGGCTATGTGAATCAACAGCTTAATCCCTCTAGAGTAATGACCGCGGGTGTCAATGAAGCCGGTGAGCTAATGGGTGCTGTTCAATATGCCAAGCAGCTAGGAGGCGAGCAGATTTACATCTGGGGCTTCTCCATGGGTGCCGGAACAGCATTACAGGCTGCATTAGAGCCAGCAGGCATTGATGGTATGATACTCGACAGCACCTTCCTCCTACAACCGGGTGTGCTGGATAATATTGTACTTACTCATTTCCCCTTCGCTCGCAATATTCTCCTCCACGTAGTAGATTACCTCTTGCCCTTCACTGGCGGTGTTAAGCTGAGTAAAGTCCCACATGAGGAAGTAAATTCAAACCGCTATTCCATACCTCTATTTATGATCCATGGGCTCAAAGATACACAAGCACCCTACACTATCACGAAGCGGATATTCGAGCAGCAATTCGATCCTCGATCCGTGCTTTGGCTACCAGCAGATCGTGGTCACGAGATGACGTATCGATTTCAATCGGAGGAATATGTGGAGCGCACGTTACATTTTCTGAACACAATATCTCAAAGTCCCATTGCACATTGACCAGCCTAGCCTGAATACAATGGGGTGAGCACCCAAGACATGGGGATTTCCCATCGGTGCCACCATGAATATCTTGCAGGAGGTTGAAACCATGTCAACGAGCACTTTGGATGAAGTCCGATTATTAAAGCTACAGGAGCAAGAGCATACCAGATATATTCTCAAGCTAGTTCCACAATTGGAGCTGCCTTATGTAAAGCTATTGGAGGAATGGGAATCTGCATTAGCCGAAACCGTGAAGGCAGTTGATGAACAACCCACGGAAGACCGATATATTCGTCTAGCCAACGAGCAATCCAAAGAGTTCATTACCCATCTCACCCAGTTAAGAACAGACTCTCCTACAGTTGTAACTAATCAGGAAGCTTGTATGCTCATTGACCAGATTATTCAAGGCTCCGACAATTACATTGATCTCACGGTAGTCGATCACAGGCAGAATACTCCCCTCTCCAGCGAAGGAACATGGAGTAACCCTCTAACGATGGACCAAATGAAGCCGGTCCCGATTGGCGGACACAAGCTCCCCCCTCTACCTTATCCTTATAAAGCACTTGAGCCCTATATTGACGAGCAGACCATGAGGCTACACCATGATAAGCATCATCAGAGTTATGTGGATGGTTTGAACACAGCCGAGAAGAAAATGGAGGAAGCAAGAGAACATAACGATTTCGACTTGATTAAGCATTGGGAGCGAGAAGCAGCCTTTCATGGTGCTGGGCATTATCTGCATACGATATTCTGGAACGTGATGAATCCTAAGGGTGGTGGTATGCCAACCGGTCCGATAGCCGAGCAAATTCGCGAGGATTTTGGAAGCTTCGACGCCTTCAAACGGCAATTCTCCAAAGCAGCAGATAAGGTCGAAGGTGGCGGCTGGGCGTTACTCGTCTGGAGTCCAAGGAGCCATCGTCTAGAAATTCTACAGGCCGAGAAGCACCAGAATTTATCGCAGTGGGATGTGATTCCTCTGTTAGTATTAGATGTATGGGAGCATTCCTATTACTTAAAATATCAGAATAAACGTGCCGATTATATTAATGCTTGGTGGAATCTGGTCAACTGGTCTCATGTCAATGAGCGTTTCGAGCAAGCAAGCAAGCTAAAGTGGGTGCCTTATTGAAGCGAACGATCAGCCTACTCACTCCTCCTTATCACATTGAATCAATATTCAACTCGTGTGGAATGCTAAACAACGTATGCTATCGAAGTAGTTTTTTCGATAGCTAGCGCACTCGTCAAAAACTTTCAGCAGGAGGCGTTTACCACATGACAGAGAATGGGTCTGTAGATAGTGATTATGAAGGACGAGAGGAACACGAAGTTGATATCGATCGGATGGTCAATGAAGGCTTGGGTGGTGGTCTAGTGACAGACCAGAATGGATTGATCGAAGATACAACATCGGATACATTGAAGAAGGTGGAATCGATTATCGAGGAAAAAGATTAAGAGAAACCGCGGAAAACCATCCGCGCTCCTCTAATATGTAAAACTCTACTCATTGTGTGTGGTAGGGAATGGGGTTCTAAAGTATTAGGAGCATCTAAAAAATCAGATGCTCCTATTTCTTGTAACTGCTAATTTCTCACTTGAACTTCATCAACGTCCATGCACTGCTGTCCGTATTGACCTTTTTAGCTTCCAATGAAGTTACTCTTTAATCAACGACAGAAATTCTGAACGCAATGCAGCATCCTTACGGAATAAGCCGCGAACGGCTGAAGTGACGGTACTGCTCCCAGGCTTCTTCACACCACGAGCGCACATACACATATGCTCACCAGTAACAACAACCATAGCACCATGCGGCTTTAATTCACTCTCTAGAATATCAGCGATCTGGGAGGTAATCCGTTCCTGAACCTGTAGCTTACGCGTTACCGCCTCGACTAATCGAGCGAACTTGCTTAAGCCCGCTATCTTACCGCTAGGTAGATAACCAATATGCACCTTGCCGAAGAAGGTCGCCATATGATGCTCGCATTGACTATAGTAGACAATATCTTTAATAATAACTAATTCTTCATGCTGCTCATCGAACGTGATGCCTAATACTTCAGGCGCATTCACACCATAACCAGCGAAAATTTCTTCATACATGCGAGTTACGCGCGCCGGTGTCTCTATTAGACCTTCCCGATCAGGATCCTCTCCAATAAGACGAAGAATCTCTCTCAGATGTCCTTCGATTAGTTGTCTATTCTCTGCAACGAGTTTATTAGAATAATCTTTGACTCCCGCCATAGCTCACCTTCCGATCCGTATAAAAATATAGAATAGCGATTATTTGAATTTCTTATTTTTCATCATCTGTTGCGCTTTTCCCAGCTGCTTGCTATTCAGATTATAGCCCATTTGTTTAGCCATCTGCTGCAGCATCTCAGGATTATTCTGCATGTTCTCCATCTGCTTACGGAAATAATAAATACCTATGAAAAATCCTCCAACCAGCCCAACTATTAATGTTACCACGGGAATTACAATATCCAACCACATATCCTTTTCACTCCTATTATTCATAGATTCATTCCATGTCGTGCCCATATAATAGCATGTCCAGATAGCAATCACAAACTTCCTTCATAGACACACATCGCTTTATCAATATCGATCATCACTTGTTCATGTACTTCACTCTTCTGTGCTTGTTGCAGCATCTGACGGGCCTCTTCCCCACCAATTCTGCCTAATGCCCATGCCGAGGTGGCGCGAATTTCTGGGCGTGGGTCGTCTCGCAATAGCTGTCCAAGCAGCGGAACAGCCGTCTGATCCTTGAAGTGACCTAACCCTATAATCGCATTACGCTGAATTGGCTTTCTGCCTCTCCATGATGAAGCGCTTGATCCGAACTTGGCTTTATACTCCTTATTACTCATCGTTAGCAGTGGCTTTAATAGCGGCTTGGCAAGCTCCGCCTCCGGTACAAGCTCTGGATGATGTGTCCAGTTCTTCCCCTTGTTCTTCGGGCATACGACCTGGCACGTATCACATCCATATAATCGATTACCGATTTTCTCTTTAAATTTATCTTCGACAAACCCTTTGGTTTGGGTAATGAACGATATACAGCTACTCGCATGAAGCTGTCCCGATCCTACGAGTGCACCGGTCGGGCAAAAATCAATGCACAATGTACATTCTCCACAATCCTCAATCACAGGTACATCTGGGGGGAAGGGGATGTTCGTGATTATCTCCCCAAGATAGATCCAAGAGCCCCATTCTGACGATATCACCGCGCAATTCTTACCTATCCAGCCGATTCCTGCACGTTCAGCTACCGCACGATCAGACAGCGCTCCTGTATCCACCATGATCTCGGTTCGGACATCTGGAACTCTACTCTCTATATAGGCTTGCAGCTTCGCGAGCCGATCCTTCAGCACACGATGATAATCTTCCCCCCAGGCGGAACGGGAGATGATACCACGGTATGTACCTGATTCGGATTTCGGCGGATCAGCCAGCTTGGATGGATAAGCTATAGCTATCGCAATGATAGATTGTGGCGCCTCCATACTGAACTCCGGATAAACTCGCTTATCGATGTCCGGCTCCTCAAAGCCTGACTCACGTCCTAGCTCACGATGGCGCAGTAGAATATCCTTCAAAGCCAAAAAAGGGTCTGCAGAAGCAAACCCTATCTGATCAATACCGAGCGATGGAGCAATGGTGATGATGTC
>JBBDTA010000010.1:0-11940 GCA_040904605.1 Paenibacillaceae bacterium | reverse complement strand
GATTGATCAGCGCTATCGATTTTTCAGTTTCGGTGATGCTATGTTATTATATTGAAGAAGAGAGAGATGTATTGTGGCTGTTTCCTACGAATTGATCAAAGTATGCAAACAAACCGGTGCTCGACTTGGACGCTTGCATACTCCGCATGGCACGATTGATACACCGGCCTTTATGCCTGTTGGTACACAGGCAACGGTCAAGACGATGAGTCCAGAAGAATTGAAGGTCATGGATGCGCAGATCATCCTTAGTAATACATATCACCTGTTCCTAAGGCCCGGCCATGATATCGTGAAGGAAGCAGGAGGGCTCCATAAATTCATGAATTGGGATCGTCCGATTCTAACGGATAGTGGAGGCTTCCAAGTATTCAGTCTTGCTGATAATCGCAAAATAACCGAAGAAGGCGTTGAATTCCGATCTCACTTGAACGGCGATAAGCTATTCATTGCTCCTGAAACCTCAATCGAAATTCAGAATGCGCTAGGCGCTGATATTATTATGGCATTCGATGAATGTGCGCCCTATCCTGCTGAGCACGATTATTGTCTTAAATCGCTGGAACGCACATCGCGCTGGGCAGAACGCTGCATTAAGGCTCATCAGCGACCTGAGGAGCAAGCATTATTCGGCATCGTTCAGGGTGGAATGTATGCTGATCTTCGCAGAATGAGTGCCGAGCAGTTGACTTCAATGGATTTTCCGGGTTATGCTATTGGAGGATTAAGCGTTGGAGAGCCTAAGACTATGCTGTATGAGATGCTAGAGGTTACAGTACCCATGCTGCCTACGAATAAAGCTCGTTATTTGATGGGTGTTGGTTCCCCTGATGCTCTACTGGATGGAGCCATTCGCGGTATTGATATGTTCGATTGTGTTCTGCCTACACGGATTGCTCGTAATGGAACGATTATGACTAGCCAAGGAAGACTCAATATACGGAACGCTCAATATTCAAGAGATTACGGACCTCTAGATCCAGCTTGCAGCTGCTATACGTGCACAAACTATAGCAGAGCTTATATCCGCCATCTCATTAAAGCTGAGGAAATGTTCGGTATGCGGCTGACGACCAATCATAATCTTCATTTCTTATTGGAGATGATGCGTGAGGTTAGGAAGGCCATATTCGAAGATCGTTTGCTTGATCACCGCAACCATTTTTTTGCCCAATATGGATTGGATCACAATGATCGAGGCTTCTAGGGTAGCAAGTAAATTCTAAAGATTGGAGGGATAGCGATGTTAATTGCAGCAGCAGAAGGAGCATCATCCGGTAGCGGCAATATTCTGGTCACCTTGGCACCATTCATCATCATGTTTGCCGTATTTTACTTCTTACTCATTCGTCCGCAGCAAAGAAAATCGAAAGTTCGTAACTCTATGCTTTCTTCATTGAAGAAGGGCGATAAAGTTACAACAATTGGCGGATTGCATGGTACAATCTTGGAAATTAGCGACGATATCGTAGTATTACGTGTGAACGATGCCACCAAGCTAACATTCGATCGTGCGTCGATTAATAATGTGACTACAAGTGCAGTTGAAAGTACAGAAGAATAGGTAATTTAGGGTACATATGAAGCATAGAAGAAGGGATGTCCGATGAGGACATCCCTTCTTTGAGCATATTCAATTACTCATTGATGATTAGCTGTCCTGTGTTCATATCCTTCAGCATGATTCTCGCGTCAATGACTTGACCGGCTTCATCTGTTAGCTTTAATTTATTCGTAGTTCCCTTCTCGACCAAGGCTTTAACCATCGCAGGGGTAAGTGCCTTGCCAAAGCTCGATTTCCAGATGACAAAAGAACAGCCTTCCTTATAATGACTGCAACCGTAGCCCTTATTACCCATAAAAATCTGTCCGCCACAGCCTGGCCGAGGGCAAGTAGTTATGCTTTCTCTGGAGAGCTTTTTCGTATTGGTCGCTGGCTTAGTTGGCGGAGTCTTAGCAAGTGCTTTCTTACCTGTCGCTGCCTTCACTGCTGCTGGCTTGTTCACACGAGCGAAGGCTTCCTTAGCTGCTCGTGGCTGCAGTCGAACCTTATCAACAATGAGTATGGTAAATTTCTTCACATTGTCCATGAAGGTCGTGTCTGAGGCAATACCTTTGGCTATCTCATTCAAGCGACGCTCCCAGTGGCCTGTCATCTCTGGCGATGTTAATAATTCAACTCCGGCGCTTCGTATGAGCTCTATTGCTGTTCGCCCTTTTGAGGTAATTAGAATTTTCTTGCCTTGCATATCGATATATTCCACTTGCTTCAATCGTTCGATCGTTGCAGCTCGTGTGGCGGGTGTGCCCAGTCCGGCATCCTTCATGGCTTCGCGTAATTCTTCGTCTTCAACCTGCTTGCCAGCACTTTCCATCGCCTTGAGAAGGGTGCCTTCTGTGAAGTGTTTAGGTGGTTGTGTTTCTTTCTCCTTCATAGAGGCCTCGATACAATCAACCGCTTGTAGAGGATCAACAGAGAAGGCGGAACTGATTTCTTCCTCCTGTTCTTCCTCCTCGTCCTTGGTCCTTTTCTTATCCTTCAGCTGTTCTTTTGCTTGATCTTGCCCTTGCCCCTGCCCTTGATAAATAACCTTCCAGCCCAAATCTAACAGCTGTTTCACATTGGTCTTGAATATTTCTTGTTCAACCTCAGTAAACACAGTATGCATCTTATATTCAGCAGGCGGATAGAAGTGTGATAGAAATCTGCGCACAATTAAATCGTAAATTTTCTGCTCATCAGGTGCGAGACCGGAAGCTTTCTTATGTGTAGGCAGGATGGCATGGTGATCTTCGACCTTAGCAGAGTTGCATATGCTTTTATTATTCTTATGCACAAGATTTCTATTCGCATTCCGAACGAAGGCTTCATACGATGTCCCTTTTAGCGAATCTAATGAGCGATGCATCTCTGGAATATTCTGTTCTGTTACATAGTTAGAGTTCGTCCGTGGATAGGATATGACCTTATGCTTCTCATAGAGAGCCTGGGCAAGGTCGAGTGTTTTCTTAGCAGAAAAACCAAGCTTACCATTCGCTTCCCGTTGCAGTAAAGTCAAGTCATACAGCTTAAATGGATACTCTTTGGTGTCTTTAACCTCGTAAGAGGTGATCGAGCCTTCCTTACCCTGAACCTTCTTGGCGATATTAGAAGCTTGCTCTGGTTTGGTGATCCGTTCACCCTGCCAGCTCCCTCTATAGGTAACCGTATCCTGAGAGAAGATAGCTTCTACTTCGTAATACGTATTCGAGTCGAATCCATCAATCTGCAACTGCCGATCATAGATAAGCGCCAATACAGGCGTTTGGACTCGGCCCACTGAGAGCAACACATTATGCCTAGACGTGAATGCTCGGGTGGCATTCATGCCAACCAGCCAGTCTGCTTCACTTCTAGCCTTGGCGGCCTTAGTCAGATTATCGTAGTCTGCACCATCCCTCAGATTGGCGAAGCCATTACGAATGGTCTCGGGAGTTAAGTCGGATATCCAGAGCCTCTGTACAGGCTGTCCCAGCTTCAGATGACGCTGAATCAGAGAGAATATATGCTGTCCCTCTCGCCCGGCATCGCAAGCATTCACTAGGTGGTCACACTTCTGGGACAACTCAGCTATGACGTCTAATTGCGATTTGGTTCGCTCATTAGGCAGCAGCTTAAAAGCCTCTGGGATGATCGGAAGATCACCAAGGTTCCATTTTTTATATTTATCATCGTATTTATCAGGCTCAGCCAAGCTAATGAGATGACCAATAGCCCAAGTAATTATGAAGGTAGATCCTTCAAGATAGCTCCGATGGTTGACAGCTTTAGGTTCGATTGCGGCTGCTATATTGCGTCCCATGTCGGGTTTTTCTGCGATGATTAACGTTTTCATGGGTAGAGTACCTCACTTACGAATGAATGTCTGCAAAAGAAGAAACGCAAGCTAATATTTAAGGTCTCTCTTGTTAACTCGGTTAACAGAAACCTGTAATTTGCCTTCATAGACTCGGGAGCCTTCACTGACACGCAATCCAACCTGCGAAGCGATAATTCCGAGAACCATGCCCCCAGCCATATCAGTTACCCAGTGAATACCCAAATAGAAAATAGAGAAAATGATAATGCCTGCGCAGATCGTAACAAATCGACGCCAGAATTTATTGGTTGAGCGTAAGGCTATTAATGCTAAGGTCACGGATATGGATGTGTGAAGGCTTGGAAAGCAATTGTTCAAGCCAGATAAAGGTCGATATTCCTGTTCGAAGGATGGGAATACATCTAAAATCAATAAATCAACCTGTGGGTGGAAAAACCATACTTCATTAACAGGGAAGAAGAAGTAGAAAGGGATCGCAACCATATAATTAATCATCATTGCATAACATAAAGCATAGAAAAGTGTCTTGTCCTTCGAATGTGTGTACTTAAAAAGAGATGCTACTAATAGTGATGTAAATACGACCACATAGAAGAATGTTAGCAAGGTGGTTAAGATATCATTCTGAAAAAAATGCTGTATCGAAGCAACGATATTACCTTCGAATTTGAAGATACTAGGTGTAAAGTCATCCGGATTCTTAATTTGCTTTTCAATGTATAGCTGTATCTTATTGATGAACAATATGAAGATCATGGCGGCAAGATGAAAGAAGTATTTGCGTGAACTGAAAATCTCTTGTACAAAAGTCCCCGCAACGGCGATAGGGTTTGTCCTAAGGGCAAATAAGAGAATGAAAAATACAGTTATGGCAATAAATACGGTAACGTGTGTCATCGACTGAATATAAAACATGAGCTTAATAATCCTCCCCGTTCCCATGAGGTGTTGAGATATAACTGAGTAATTATAGCATTTATGTATGGAACGGGCAATGAAATATGTGATTATCTCTTGGCATTAATACCAAGAATTCCCCCGAATGCACCGATTACTGAACAGATAACAAGGAATACCAATGTATCAAGATCAATCCGCGAACTAAATCCAAGATATGCAATAACTGTAACTAATAAGCTATAGAAAAGCCCGAGCAGCCCCCCGCGATACCATCCCTTCAAGCCTGCACGCTTCGCACAGATGAATCCACCAGTAAATACAGCGATACCATGAATCATATACACGTATAAGGGTAGAGATTGCTCTCTTAAGCCTGTTAAAGCAAGCAAGAGAGAGATGAATATAGTGGCAGTAATGGCAACAATCATTGCATAAACAAGACCGGCGAACAACGGAGCTAGAATGCTGTTGCCCTCAGCTTTCACAATAGGAACCATCTAAATCACTCCAATCGAATAGAATTTATTATTAATGTATGGCCAAGCAGAGAAAAATAGTACATTGGACGGGCTGTAATTCATTTAGTATAATATTTGGATACATAATAATCCTACATCAAAGGAAGTGACTTAGTGGATAATATCGTGCAGGATGTACCACAATGGCAGGTGGTTACAGCTGTTGTCATCTTTTTACTTACTTATGCGTTCATTATTACTGAGAAAATCAATCGTGCCGTATTGGCTCTAATGGGTGCGCTCTTAATGATCATCGTCGGCATTGTAGATGTACATGCTGCTTATAGTGAGCATATAGAGTGGGAAACGATATTCCTTCTTGTTGGCATGATGATCATGGTGGGTATCGCTAATCGAACGGGGATGTTCCAATATGTTGCCGTAAAGGCTGCTCAATTTGCCAAAGGGAACCCTGTCCGATTACTGATTTATCTGTCTGCTATTACTGCAATCGGATCTGCTTTCCTAGATAACGTAACAACCGTATTATTAATCGTGCCCGTGACATTCTCGGTCACACGAATTCTAAAAGTTAATCCCTTACCTTACCTCATAAGTGAAATTTTCGCCTCTAATATTGGGGGCACGGCTACATTGATCGGTGATCCTCCGAATATAATGATTGGAACGGCTAATAAACATTTGACCTTCAATGATTTTATTATTAATTTAGCACCGGTCGTTATTATCATCATGATCACTACTATTGTTATCTTAGTTAGGTACTATCGCAAGCAGCTTGTCGTCGATGAAGAACAAGTGAAGGAACTGATGCAATTAAGTGCTTCTGACTACATTACGGACAAGGTGTTAACCATTAAATCCATCTCTGTTCTAGTATTGACGATATGTGGATTCGCTCTACATTCAGTTATACATGTGGAAGCCGCAGTTATTGCTGTAGCAGGGGCAACGCTTCTGATGTTAATTGGAGTCAAGGAACATGAGCTTGAGGAAGTATTCCATACGATTGAGTGGGTTACGATATTCTTCTTCGCAGGATTATTCGTGCTTGTCGGAGGCTTGATTGATGCAGGAATCATTAGTAACTTAGCTTCTCGCATATTGGAAATTACGGAGGACGATTTCACCTTTATGGCGATGCTCATATTGTGGGTTTCTGGCATTGCTTCTGCTACTATCGATAATATTCCTTATGTTGCTACGATGATCCCGCTTATTCAAGATATGGGTACTCAATTAGGTGTGGAGCCTGAACAATTGGACTCCGTATGGTGGGCGCTTTCACTTGGAGCGTGTCTTGGTGGGAATGGTACACTAATTGGAGCTTCGGCGAACGTAGTTGTCGCAGGAATGTCATTTCGTGAGGGGCATAAGATTACCTACATGGATTTTCTAAAGATTGGTGCCCCAATCACATTAGTTTCCTTAATTATTTCTACAGTGTATATGCTTTTGTTCCTAATTTAGAGCAGACGCTCTAGAAGCAAATACCAACAATTGATTACTAAAAAAACGAATGCATGTGTACCTCCAAGGTCAACCTAACTATTGCAGCTCATTTACGCTTTCTTCTAGAAAGGGGCAGCTTCAATGGATATGTTGACCTTGTTTTTAAGAACGATTCTGACCTATTTTATCGTATTCATCATGCTTCGATTGATGGGTAAGCGAGAAATTGGGAAGCTATCGGTATTTGACCTCGTGATCTCGATTATGATTGCTGAGATTGCTGTCTTCGTCATTGAGGATACCAAAAAGCCACTATTAGATGGAATTCTTCCGATGGTCACATTAGTGGGTATCCAGATCATAATCGCCTATATTTCTTTGAAAAGTCTGTGGATTCGGCGGGCTATAGACGGTTCTCCGAGTATCATAATTGACCATGGGAAAATCCAGCGTGATGAGATGAAGCGTCAACGTTACAATTTAAGTGATTTGATGCTGCAGCTCAGGCAAAGTCATGTGACGAATGTCGATGAAGTTGCGTTCGCAATTCTAGAAACAACAGGTAAATTAACGGTAGTTAAAAAAAAGGATTTCTACGAAGATCATTCCGAAAGGCAGGATCATCCTAATGAGCAAAACCTTCAATTTGAAGCTTCTGAAGAGCTGGGAGAGCAGCAAGCTGAACCTCGTATACGTTATGAAGGACTACCTTTACCCCTCATCATGGACGGTAAGGTGTTGGACAAAAACCTTGAGAAAATTGGCCGCAATCGCTTCTGGTTGAAAAATCAAATTCAACTTAAGGGTGCAAAGGATTTTAAAGAAATATTCTTCTGTACGATTGATCACCGGGGAAGAATATTCGTGGACACCCTATAGATTCACTTGACCATTCTTTTACCTAACCAAATCATCCGCAGAAGATCTTCACGATCAATAAGCTTTAACCCAATACAGCATAGGAGGTAACTTATCATACCAGTCAATAGAGAGACAACTAAGCGCAGTATAGGTTGATCCACAAAAGTGTAGACCCATATCGAATGGCATATTAATCCGCTTACTCCGATGGCAATCCCTACCTTGAAGAAATCAACAGACGGCATAGAAAGCTTCAACAGTCGAGTAACACTGACCCAGTGGAGTATGGTGACGATCGCAATATTGATATTAATGGCGAAGATGGCACCACGTATTCCGAAGCTTGGGTTACTGGCCAGCACACTTATGAGAGTAAGCTTGATACATGCGCCAATGAATGTATTGCGCAATGCTTTCCCAGGTTTGTCCAATGCTTGTAAGGCGGCCTGCAGAGGGCCTTGGATATAGATGAATAACGCAACGGGCGCCATCATTTTTAGCATCGCTCCAACCTCAGCGTTGTTATAAATGATCATGCAGAGCGGTTCAGCGAGTACATACATGAATACAGCGAATGGTGCACCTGCAATTAGCGACAGCTTGAGCGATTGATGCATTCTTTTGTGGACAGTATTCATATCATTCTTGCTGGCGGCTTCTGATAATGAGGGAATGAGCGAGACAGATAAAGAGTAGGTCAGCGCAGTAGGGAGCAGCAGAATGGGTATTACCATCCCTTGTAGGGCACCATATTGAGCAGTAGCTACTGCAGTAACAATTCCTGCTATGGCAAGGCTTTGAACAATCAGGATGGATTCGAGAAAGTAGGAGGCTGAACCGACGAGTCGACTAGCTGTAACTGGGATACTGACGGCTAGCAGCCTGCGGAACTGGGAAGCCCTCGAGACCATATCCCGATTCGTTGATAGTTGCTTTGCACGATCAGCTCTGAATTGAATGAGGAGAACGAGTAATCCTACTAATTCCCCAACTACAACACCAGCCATTGCCCCAGCAGCGGCATATTGAACCCCGTAAGGTAACATTAAGTAGGAGAATGTAAGGACGGTTACAATTCGAATGAGCGTTTCTGAAGTTTGTGAGAGTGCCGTTGGAAGCATATTGTGCAGTCCCTGGAAGTACCCTTTATATACAGAGGAGATACCGACGATTAAAAAAATCGGACTCATGGCCAAGAATGTGTAATACACCCTCTCATCTGTGAATAAATGTTCTGTAATCCAACGAGCACATGCCGTGCAGAGAATGGTGAAGCCAACACTTAACGTAACGGTAATGGAGAGCGCTACTCTAAGAATCAATCTGATTTTTCCAGGCTTACCCTCTGCATCCGCTTCAGCAACTAGCTTAGCTACAGCTAATGGGATGCCGCCATTGATTAACGTGAGGATAACAATCAGAAAGGGATAACCCATCTGATACAACCCAATACCTTCCGCACCGATTATTCTAGGTAGGGCGATGCGGGGAACGAAACCAAGAATACGATTAATAATTCCGGCTACTAGAAGGATCATGGTTCCTTTGATAAAAGATTGTCTAGCCATGGGATACCTACTTTCTCAGCAATCTATACGCTATTACATACCAGTACTGAATACGGCTTACATTAGCTGATTTTTTATATGGTAGCCGTTTTCAGTATATGCGAATGCTTGTCAGCCTCATGCCAAATTATATAAGTCGATAATTTGAAAAGAAGGAAATTAAACATCAACGCCGAATCAGAAGAGTACAGACTTGACTTGGTGAAAACGGGGGTATGAGAGATGCGTGAATATGATGTGGATCACAGAGCGCAAGCATTGTCTGATGAACAGTTGAATAAAGTCGTTGAGGAATTATGTATCAGTAAAGCAGAGGAATTCACCATGCTTGGTTATGAGAATGTAACTGGCAAAGAAATATGGGAATGTATTAGCGATCGTTACAAGAAAGGCATGCCACTCTTACATCAGGTTGTGAATGACATCCTTTCGTTAAAAACGACTCAATATATGAATTGGATGACCATGACTGTAGTTTACAAAGGAGCCTCTTTATTATAGAAGGCTTTTTTTTTCGCGAATATCATATGTCTTCTATAAATTGACTCGTATTTCCGACGTAGGTATAATAGGAATATTGACTGTTGAGGGGAGCTTGTAATCAGGATGGATTTCAAACGTTTCGGTGCTTTTTTACTGATTGTTATTGTGGGATTTGGTTTAATTGGATGGACTGCTCCCGATATATTGCGAAGTGTACGCTTGGGTTTGGATTTGAAGGGTGGATTCGAGGTTCTGTATATTGTAGAGCCTTTAGATGCCACACAAGAGTTAACTCACGACGTGCTTATTGAGGCAGCTCATAGTATTGAAGACAGGGCGAATAAGAATGGGGCAGAAGAGCCTGAGGTTACACCAGAGGGAAAAGATCGGATCCGTGTGAAGATCGCTGGAGTGACAGACCCAGAGAAGATCAGAGGGATTCTAAAGGAACCAGCTAATCTGACGTTCCGTTCTTCTGATGGCACGATTGAGCTCAGAGGTAATGATTTTGTCGAGAATGCAGCTGACGTTCAATTCGATTCAACTACCCAAGAACCGATCATCTCGATTGAATTAAAGGACAAAGCCAAGTTTTATGAAATTACGAAGAGAATCTCACAAAAACCATTACCTGATAATGTTCTGGAGATCTGGTTGAATGAGGAGATGTTATATAGCCCAAGAGTGTCGCAAGGTATTCCAAGTAATCAAGCAACGATTGAAGGCGGATATACAATAACTGAAGCTAATAAGCTTGCTGCTACGATTAACCTAGGTGCTCTTCCGGTGAAACTTACTGAGAAATATACGCAGGTGGTGGATGCAACCTTAGGCCAAGCATCATTAGATAAGACAGTATTCGCCGGATTGATCGGATCCGTATTCATTCTATTGTTCATGTTGTTCTTCTATCGTGTTCCGGGTATTATTGCAGTTATTACCCTCATTACGTATACATGGTTGCTTCTTATTATCTTCAATTTGATGAACGCGACATTAACTTTACCAGGTATAGCGGCGTTTGTACTTGGTATTGGGATGGCGGTTGATGCGAATATTATTACGTATGAACGAATTAAAGATGAACTCCGCAGTGGGAAGAGCATACTCTCTTCAATCAAGGCAGGCAGCAAAAACTCCTTGAGAACCATTCTGGATGCGAATATTACCACAATTATAGCTGCAGCCGTATTGTTTAATATTGGAACGGGTGCGATCAAAGGATTTGCCCTTGTACTGATCGTGAGTATACTAGCCAGTATGATCACGAATGTCTTTTTCTCACGACTTCTACTCTTCCTACTTGTACGAAGTAATCTGGTGAAGAAGCTGAGTTATTTTGGAGTTAAGGAGGGTGAGGTTAATGAACTTTAAAATTGATTTTATGAAGCATTATAAGAAGTTTTTCATATACTCATCCGTTCTTTCGATTATCGGGATACTAACTATTGCCATCTTCCAAATGAACTATGGGGTGGATTTCAAAGCGGGAACGACGTTGGACATTACACTGGGACAGCGAACAGAGAAAGCAAATGTGGAGGAAATCATCCGCACCACACTTCCGGATGTGAAGGATGTTATCTTAACGCTGGGGAGCAATAATGAACGTGTAACTGCACGCTTTGACGAGGTGCTTAATCAACAGGAAACGAATAAAGTCATCTCAGCTTTCGAGGATAAATTCGGTCAGCAGGTGACTTATGAGGAGAATACTGTTGATGTCACGATGGCCAAGGAGCTAGCTACGAAAGCAATATTGGCTGTTCTTTATGCAAGTATCGGTATCATTATTTATGTAAGCATTCGTTTTGAATGGCGTTTTGCTGTTGCGGCGATTGTTGCTTTACTGCATGATGCGCTTATCACTGTAAGTATATTCTCTATCTTCAGACTAGAGGTCAATTTGCCTTTCGTGGCTGCAGTGCTTACCATTATCGGGTATTCGATTAATGATACGATCGTAATCTTTGACAGGGTTCGTGAGAATCTAAGATTCGCTAAGGTGAAATCTTTCAGGGATCTAGTGGAACTTGTTAATCGAAGTATATGGCAAACGATGACACGCTCCATCAACACAGTTATAACTGTGTTGTTCGCAGCAGCAGCCTTATTCATATTCGGTAGTGAAGCGATCCGTCTATTCTCATTAGCTATGATGGTAGGATTAGTATGCGGCGTGTATTCATCGATCCTTATTGCTTGCCCGATCTGGTTGCTGCTTAAGAATAACTCGTTGAATTCCAAGAAAGCTGCTAGCTCTATAGCTAAACCTTAGCAGAGAAATAACGATCAAGGATGTGGCTTGATGAAGGAAGCGCGTTATAAGAAAACAGA
>JBBDTA010000009.1:0-11961 GCA_040904605.1 Paenibacillaceae bacterium | reverse complement strand
GAAGACGATGAAGCAACCGAAGACGATGGTGAAGTTGAAGAAGAAGACGGAACTGCCGTTAATGGTTATAATGGGATGCTTAATGCCCATTTTAACCAGTTGAATGTAATTATCAATGAACTGAATACTCTTTCTGCCGAAGGAGAAGTAGCTGCTGCCGATGTTGCAGCGTTATACACTGAGATTCAGATGTTGCAAGATACGATCTCAGCTGAAATCGCCCGATTAGATGGTGCTTTACAGACAGAACAACAGTTTGTGATGGATGATGTTACTGATCTAAAGCGTTATAAAAAACTAGCCAAACTATTAGGCAAGAAGGGCATTGTTACGTTCGTTAACGGGGAGGAAGTAACCTTTGACGTGCCTCCGGTAGTGAAGGAAGGACGCGCGCTTGTGCCGTTCCGGGCGATTGCCGAGAAATTAGATGCAGTGGTAACCTGGAATGCTGCAGAGAAAATGGTCATTGTCACTCGAGGTGATATCGAAGTTAAATTGGTTATAGGTAGCGTAACAGCGCTGATCAATGGCGAGGAAGTTCCGTTGGACGTGCCGGCTAATGTTGAGAACGGTCATACAGTCGTCCCAATCAGTTTCTTGGCGGAAGCGCTCGGTGCTGCAGTAGAGTGGGACAACGAAACCAGTTCTATTATTGTTCTTGATCAATAAGTCCAATTACAGTCACACGTTTAATCAATAATTGACTCATAGTTTTAATATAGTTTACAAAGAAAAAACTTACCTGTTGCCCATATTCTTAAGGCAATAGGTAAGTTTTTTTCCTAAATCATTATGTCTAGAGATTTTTACTGCCTTTATATCTTCCTTATCCTAAAGTTATCCCCAAGCAGTGCCCAATTCTGCGGGAATGGGTTGCCTAGCACCCAATAGCTAATTCCGCGTAACCCATACAGCTTGATGAGATCGAATTTAGCTTGCGCGCTACGTGCATCCTCGAACCAGACGATATGTTCTTTGCCTTCAGCGTCATAATAGCTATAGTTGGGTGCTTGTGAAACCGGATCATAACGAATGACTGCTCCTACATTCCTAGCTTGTATTACTGCCGCCTGTGGGCTCAAGGAACGAGCGAATTCCCCTCCAAGTACGAAGGGAAGTGTCCAGTCGTATCCATAGAGTGGTGCGCCCATCAGAATTTTAGATGGTGGGATGACGGAAACCGCGAAGTCCAGAACAGCTCTAACTTGTGGAATAGGCGCCACGGCCATCGGCGGGCCACCAGACCAGCCCCATTCATACGTCATAATGATAACAAAATCCACAATCTCACCATGGGCTCTGTAATCATGAGCTTCATACCATTGTCCTACTTGCGCGGCACTCGTCTTAGGTGCAAGAGCGGTTGATACAAGCAAGCCTTCCTGATGAAGTCTCGCTGTGATCTCCCGTAGGAATTGATTGTACAACTCTCGATCATCCGCGTACAAATTCTCAAAGTCAATGTTAAGTACTCTGAAGCCTTTATTCTTCATCGTTCGAATGATAGATGTTATCATTGCATCTCTTGCTGCAGTATTCGTAAAGATAGCCCTAGCAATATCTGGTGAAAAATTACCTTCTTCAAAATTGGCTACAACCATCATGGGTCTTGAATCAGTAGCCCGAATAGCTTCCAAAGCTGCAGCATCATCAGGCTCCACGAGCTCTCCCGTTCGCAGAACACGATATTGGAATATACTGAAATAGGTTAATAATTCGGCATGCTCCTGTACTAACGCTTGATCCCGCTCTGCAGTGGATGGCTGCAAATAAGCATTGGATTCAATAATCGGCTTCGGAGCTTGGGGAACTCGCAGCACCTGACCTGCCTGTAGCTGAGTAGGATCCACATTCGGGTTAACCTGAATCAAACTCTGTAGACTAACCCCGAGACGATTGGCAATGGAGTAGAATGAATCTCCTTGTCGAATCGTATAGTAGCTGCCAACAATCGGAATAACTAACGCTTGACCGGGGACAAGGCTTTCTGGCTGATCCAAACCATTCAAACGAATGATACTGTCAGCCGATATCCCATAACGGTTAGCAATTTGCCATAGAGACTCCCCAGGATTGACTACTGCGATCTGCATACTCTAATCTCCCCGTTTCTTGTGATTGCTTTCTCATAAGCTATTCACAAGATGGGCTATGGGTGCCTAACTAAACTAAGAAAAACCGTTCATGAAAATTACCGAACGGTCCACTTATGCTTAGACGAGTGCAATTATACATGTTACATAGCATACTTCGATTAACGCAACACTTGGCGCTATTCTGCAGTACATATTCGCTAAATCACCCACATATCTCCCGATATCGGTCAACAGCGCAAGTTTCAGCGCTATAGCGCAGTCTAGACGGAGATGTAGCGCTGAAACTTGCGCTAATCACTCCAAATGTTATTTTCAAACAAATATTAGAACACTTATGCTGCAATATAGCGCCAACTGCTGCGTTAATTTGCGATCCACCTTATTTTACAAGGAAAAGTGTACCTCTCGGTTCACCTCGAAAACTTATAAATTTTAAAAAAGGCTACCTACCATCTAACAATCAGCGATTGTTAAATGGTAGCCAAAGTTTGTACTAAACAACATCCTGCAGGAATCGATATTGCGCTTCGATAAGTCCGTGATATATACCCTTCTGCTCCAACAGGCCTTGATGCGTACCTTGCTCCATAATCTTGCCATGATTCATAACTACGATCTGGTCTGCATGGCGGATCGTGGATAGACGATGAGCAATAATGAACGATGTCCTACCTTCTAATAGAACCTTGAGGGCACTCTGGATTTTCACTTCTGTTTCGGTATCAATACTGGCTGTCGCTTCATCCAAGATCAGAATGCGTGGGTCTGCGAGTAGCGCACGAGCGAACGAGATCAATTGACGTTGACCCATCGATAATACGTTGCCTCGCTCTTCGACTTGAGTATCGTAGCCGTAAGCCATTCTTGAGATGAAATCATGCGCGTGAACAGCTCTCGCAGCTCGCTCCACCTCCTCATTCGTTGCATTCAGCTTACCAAATCGGATATTATCGCGAATTGAACCAGAGAATATGAATGTATCCTGCAATACAATTCCGACCTGTGAGCGTAAGCTCTGGATAGATACATCTCTAAGATCATGACCATCGATCTCACAGCTACCCTCTACAGGATCATAGAAACGACAGAGTAAGTTAATGATTGTACTCTTACCAGAGCCAGTATGACCTACCAAGGCAATCGACTGACCAGCGCTAACCGCCAAATTCACATCCTTTAGTGCGGGTCTTCCCTGCTCATACTCGAACACAATATGATTAAACTTAATATCTCCACGAATAGTAGGAAGTTGAAGCGGCTGTTCCTTCTCTGCAACAGAAGGACGTTCATCCATGAATTCGAATATACGTTCAGAGGAAGCCATAGCAATTAATAGCTGTGAATACATCTGACCAAGCCGGTTAATCGGCTCCCAGAATTGCGAGATAAAGGTTGCGAAGGTCACAAACAAACCAATTGTGATCTCGCCATTCTGTACTAAAGAAGCACCATACCAGAACAGAATGAAGTAGCCAATCCCTCCTGTGATTTCCAATATGGGTGTAAAAATTTGATTTAATCCGGATGCTATATCCCAGGAACGGCGATTGCTCGTATTCATCTCATCGAAGAAGATGATATTTTCTTTTTCCTGCGTATAGGCTTGTGTCACTTTGATTCCTTGAATACTCTCGTTCAAATGTGAATTAATCCGTGATTGCCTTAAGCGAACTTCCTGCCAAGCTCTACGAATCCTCTTACGTAACGATGTTGAGATCATAAACATGAGTGGAACAGTTAGCATAATCGCGAGCCCTAGCTTGAAATTAAGTGTAAGCAGAACAACGACAATCCCGACCAGAAGTACAACGTCAATGAGAATATTCACAACACCGTTCGTGAACAAATCCTGTAATGCGTTCACATCGTTCGTAATTCGCACAAGCACGGAGCCTGCAGGTCTTTTGTCAAAAAAACGAAAGCTCAGCTTCTGAATATGTGTAAACAGATCGTTACGAATATTACTAATAACTTGTTGACCAATCACATTCGTGATTCGGATGCGAATTCTATTAGTGAACAATTGAATGACATATAAGCCTAGAATCGTTCCAGCAAATATGGTTAGAAAAGATAGGTTCCCGTTACCCGTATCTGGATCAATCACTCTGTCGATGGCTGTTCCAATCAAGATAGGCACAGCCAGCTTCGTGGCAGCTCCATATAGCATGAGCAGAATAGCAGGGATCATCCTATTCTTAAATGGTATTAAGTAAATGCCCATCCGACGAAGTACACTCCAATCGAAGGGCTTCAATAAAACTTCATCATCTTGATAGACGAACCGGGTTGACTTCTGTGTCTTCTCCTCTGTACTCAAGATTGCACCCCCAGTTGCCGAGTCTGATCCGTATACTGATTATCATAGGTGTCACGATATAAGCCATCCTGCTCTAACAATTGCTGATGATTACCTCGTTGAATGACTTTCCCATTGTCCAATACAATAATCTCGTCCGCATGCTTCAGAGAGGATATCCGATGAGCAATAATGAACGTTGTTCTACCTTGCATGATCTCCTTTAACCCCAGCTGAATTTCATGCTCGGTGTCCATGTCTACTGCACTAGTCGAATCATCCATAATAAGAATTTTCGGATTTTTAATGAGTGCACGAGCGATCGCAATACGTTGCTTCTGCCCGCCCGACAAGCCCATCCCACGCTCTCCTACAATAGTGTCATAGCCAAGCGGCAGCTCCATGATAAAGTCGTGGGCTTGTGCATATTTGGCTGCTCGAATGATCTCTTCGATGCTGGCATTCATCATGCCATATGAGATATTATTCCGGATGCTTGACGAGAACAGGAAGGTCTCCTGGAACACAAGTCCAATCGCTTGACGCAGACTTTCTAACTGTATGCCTCGGATATCATGCCCATCGAGCTTGATCGTACCTTCTTTCACGTTATAAGCTCTGAGCAGGAGTTGGATGATCGTGGACTTACCCGATCCGGTCCCTCCAAGAATACCGATAACAGCGCCTGATGGAGCATTCAACGAGAAGTCAATAATGGTTGGTGGAGAATCGGGATAGGTAAATTGAACATGATCGAATTGAACATGACCGCTGATCTGATCCTTGGGTAGTCGGATCGCATCCTCACGATCTTTGACATGCACATAATGGTTTAATATCTCTAGTACTCTCTCGCCTGATGCTTTCGATTGTGTGTATTGATTAATATGGAAGCCAACGCCCCACATGGGGCCAATAACGAACCAGATTAAGCTGAAAAAAGCGACCAAGTCTCCAATCGTAATCGAACCGTTAATGACCAGATAACCACCGACGATTAACAAGGATACAACACATAACAACGAGAATATCTCCATGAACGGAAAATAACGCGAGAATATGTATGCCGCACCAATTTGATTATTCTTATATTCATCACTGCGAACGGTAAACTTATCTACTTCAAAGGGCTCTCTTGCAAACGACTTGATCGTACGCACGCCTGTAATGTTCTCTTGAACAGCTGTCGTCAGGTTACTCATCGCTTGGCGCATCATTTGAAATTGCGGATGAATGCGACTCTCAAAGCGGATCGCTGTATATACCAATAGTGGCATAGTAACCAATGTGATCAGAGTTAACTGCCAATGGATCGTAAACATAATTGTAGCGCCAAAGCCGACCATGAGGAATAAATTCAAGAACTGTGCAAAGCCAAAGCCAATGAATTGTCGAACCGCATCCATATCGGCGGTAAGACGAGACATCAAGTCACCAGTTTTGGCTTTATCGTAATACTGGAAGGATAAGTACTGAAGCTTTCGATAGAGCGCATTACGAAGATTATAAGCAACTCGATTACCTAATCTGCCACCTGACAATCCATGCAAGCCCTGAAAGATTGCCTTAACGATAATAACCCCGAATACGATAAGAGCTAATGCTAGAACCTCATCGTACTTCTTTAGCTTAATAATATCGTCGATCAGATATCGCATTAAGAGCGGATACACAATCCCAATAGCCGTTGAGATAATTAAACAAATAATCGAGGTAAATAACATCCAACGCTCTTTCCAATAATACGCTCTTAATTGCAATAATACGTCCATTCCGTCCCTCCCTAGCTATTCCAATAGCGTATTGTTTCAGATTTAGAAACTATAGCACCATCAAGCACAACGATCAACGAGAGGATTAGACGATATTAAGTGAAAAATCGATGCATGTTCTTAAATTGTTCACAAGATATACTATTTTCGTTCAAATCAAGCTATTTAGTGCAGTATGCGCGCTAGTTTGGATCCAATATCTGTCATGTCAAGTGCAGTATCTTCATTACTAGCAAATCCATCGCAATAAATTCGTAATTGTGCCAACAGCTGAGCAGACACTCGGTGTGCTTCTTGAATGAATAATTGCTCGTAGTAGCGTCCAAGCTGTTGTTCATGCTCATCCACATAAGTACTGATAACAGCATCTATCGTATTCTGTAGTACGCTCTTGAGCTGATCCTTACCATCACCCTCGAAGAAGGATTTAGCGTTTTTATAATACTTTCTGAACACCTTAAGATCCACGGCAGGCTCAACTAACGATTCTCCAACCTGTGGGGTAACGAAGACGTCTAGTATAAGCTCCTCGGTAATAAATCCCTCAATACGCTGAATAATTGTGAACAGTAACCGCTCCCTCCATCTTTCTAGCTGCACTCGAATATAATTTTCTATCCGCAGTGACGTAGCTAGCACCTCTTGGGATACCTCAATGGAAGCAGATTGCTGTAATTGCTTCCATGCAGCGATCAAGGCCATGTTGATATTCCTGCCATCTTCCTGTAGGGAGGAGGGGTGGAAGGAGTCGTTATACCACTCACCGAATCGGAAGCCACATCGTTGTTTAACATAATACAGAAGCTCACTTAGCTCCTGACGGATATTGGAAGTAACAAGCTGATCCAAGTGAGACTCAAGCTCAGCTTGCACGATTGGTAATAAGGAGCGCCGAAGCTCATTATTCCGTTGAACCTGCTCAGCACTTAGCTGGGATTGTTCAATCCCTCGACGTACAGCTTGAGCAGCCTTATCCAGTTCAAGCTCTGCAGAACGCAAAGCCACACCAGCTAATTCTTCGACAGCAAACTTAGCGAAGCTGCCCTCGAACGCCTGGATTCCAGACCTCTCCAGCGCCTCCGGATTATGTTCTCTTCGCGCCTCTAGAGCCAATCGACTGGAAACTGGGTATATACGTGGATTTCGAATACCATGCAGCTGTAGCTGGGTACTCACATAATCAATGACTACTTCTAGTTCCTGAATTGAATCAGCAAGATCTGCAGCGTTGATAATAAAGAACATTTTGTCCAATTCAAAGCTATCCTTAACTCGCCCTAATTGCAGTAGAAATTGTTTATCCGCCTGTGAGAATGCATGATTATAATAGGTCACGAAGAAGATCGCATCGGCATTCTTAATATAATCAAAGGCAACACCTGTATGTCTGGCATGAATGCTATCTGCACCCGGGGTATCTACAAGTATAACCCCTTGATCTGTAATAGCTGAGCTGTAATGGAGATCGATACGTTCAACGAAGCATGATTTGGTCTCATTCGCTACATATTGTCTATATTCTTCCTCCATGGCCATCCACTCCGTGCCCAAACGTTGATGGATATCAAGCCAGCCTTGCTCTATAGCCTGCAGGAACGATAGATGAGCCTTTCCTCTACTTGTTACTCTATCTATCTTTATGGAGCGAATAGCTCTAACTGCACTCTCTATAGATTCAAAGGTTTGGTTGTCACCCAGCATATTGAACGAATATCGAATATCCGCAAGCACAGCTTCTGCAGATTTCATTCTGATTCGAGCCGTCAGATGAGGCCACTCTTCATTCGTGGGGACGATTCGATTAATAGCTGCCGTAGTCGGATTAGGTGAGACGGGAAGAATCGATTGACCCATCAAAGCATTGGCGAAGGATGACTTGCCCGCACTGAATGCCCCGAAGAGAGCAATCGTAAATTGATGATTTCTTAGCTTCTTTGCCCTCTCTAGCAAGGATAGACGAATGCTCGATAGGGTTTGAATCGGTTCAATGAGCATGGCAGATTTCGACAACCGTTCGGCCATCTCCTCCATAACAGAACGGTATTGAAACGAGTTAGGCGTATGAATAGCTTGTTTGCCTTCAATATGTGAATCATTATGGACCGACAGGGAGAATGTTGGGTTTGTTGAGTCCTGAGATGAATTTGAGTACAAATCGCTAATCGGTTGAGAATGAATCCCTCTGACTATCGTATCTGGATCTGGGTATGTGATGGTCTGATCCTGAAACTGTACTAGCATGTATAAGAGCTTAGTCAGGTAATCGTTCTTCTCATCTGCTTGTTGCTGGACTACCGTCAATTCATTGAGTAATGCGGTCAATTCATCTATTCTCACCTGAATAAGTGCTGCTGATTGACTAGCCTCTTCACAAGAAGCCTCAGCTATATATTCGAACATCTCTGTTGATTGCTTGCGATATTTCAACTTAATCTGTTCGGCCAACTGCTCGGCGAATATCATCGTATATTCATCCGTAAAGCCTGCAGACATATTCACTTGAGAAGCGATCCAATCTGAAGTTACATTCAGCTGAAGATCAGGAATTTCGATCTGTTGTTGCTGCAATAAGGGGGATATCTCTGGTAATTGTTTATAGGTTTGAAGCATATGATTCAAATGCCAAACCAGCTGTTTATCCGTATGATCCTGAACCATCTCTGTGAATAGCCGCAGTCTTTCAGCAGCTTTAGCCTTCGTCTTGGTATCGCTGAATAGTAACCCAACGCGAAATCCGGGTTTACGGCTTTGTAGGTAAGCCCCTGCACGATCCCTTGCTGCAGCTGGCATAATGTGGGCATTATTCACTAATCTCGTTAGTTCATCGCGAAATTGCTGCTTGAGCTTTAATGGTCCTTGTTTAACTTGCTCACTCTCTTCATGAATCTGATCAAGCTGAAGCTTTACTTGCTCTACCGATAAGCCATCTAATTCAGGGAGGATTTCCTCAGGATAAACATTACGAACATGCTCCTTCACTAGGTGGGAGCATGATAATACAACACTTGCCTGTAAGATCGCGTTAGAGCCAAGCTTAATCTGTTCGAATAATTCCATCAGCTTATACCATTCACTGCGCTGATGACCCGGCTGCTTAACCGAGATGAACAAATAACCATCCGCCTCAATGCCCCAATCTGAAAAGGCATTCTTGACGTCAACTGCAAATTGTTCAAAGTTGAGCTCCTGCTCATTATGCTTATCCACTTGGTTAATTATAATATAGACGGGCTTACCCCAGTCCTTCAATCGTTTGGTAAAGTTGAAATTCACTTCCGATTGGACATGATTATAATCCGTCACATAGAACACTACATCCGCAAGGTGCATGGCTGATTCCGTGGACATCCGATGGGCATCGTCCGTCGAATCAACACCTGGTGTATCCATCAGGATCAGCTGATCAGCTAATAACGGAACTGACAAGTGAATATCAATTCGCTCGACATCTGACCCATTCTTACTTAATTCATCTATCCTGGAAATTAAACCATCGTGACTAACAAGTGTGTTTAATTGGAAGCCGACCTGTGTCGGAATTCCTTCGTTACGTCCACTCTTGAATTGCACAATCACTTCTGGCTGCTCTTGCTCCGAATTCTCAATCATAACTAGATTCGCACTTGTCGGAATAGGACCGGATGCTAATACAGTGGCTCCACACATGGTGTTGATTAAGCTAGATTTACCCGCAGAGAAGTGTCCACACATCGCGATAACCGTTTTATTCCTATGTAGTTTCGCAAGCAATTGCCCTGTCTGGTCGGCATGAACATGATCACCACGCTCCGCCATTGCCGCTTGAATTTGCTGTAACGTTGTTGTAAGAGACATCGCCTATTAACTACCTCTCTGTGTTGTTCATTTTAAAAATAAAAAAGAAACCGGGTAAGACCCAGCCTCCATGAAATCCTATTGGTCGCAGTCTTAGCTTTGAAGGCTCAGCTCAGGAAAGAAGATTTCGAAAACCTCACCATGCTGCAATATCGTAATATTCTTATCTTTAATTCTCATCACAACAACCTCTGGCTTTTCCTTCAAGCGATTCACATACTCATCGTCAATTTCTCCTGAATCACTGAATACAATACCATCGATTTCCTTCTCCTCATTATCGAGCATTGGAGTGTCAATAATCGCCTCATAAATATCAGAGAAAACAGCAAAATCCTTCGTGTATACAGAAATGCATCTCATTTGATCCCAACCTTTATCTTTTTTATAGTATGTTTACCGAATTCTTCTTTTTCATTCTTTGCTTGCCTTCACGACAAATATCGACTAAGGGGCAAATTTCACATTGAGGATTCTGAGCTTTACAGTGGTATCTACCAAAAAATATGAAACGATGATGTGTAATGGTCCATTCTTCTCTAGGAATCTGCTTCATCAGCTTCTCTTCCACTTTAAGTACAGAATCGGCTTGTCCTGCTAGACCTAGTCGTTTAGCTACTCGTTCAACGTGGGTATCTACTGCTATTGCGGGTACACCGAAGGCGTTGGATACAACGACATTCGCTGTCTTGCGGCCTACTCCTGGCAGCTTCACGAGATCTTCATGCGACGTAGGAAGCTCTCCGTGGAAATCCTCAAGTAATATTCGACATAAGCTTTGGATAAACTTCGCCTTGTTGCGATATAATCCGATCCGTCTAATATCCTGCTCCAGCTCATCAAGCGGGACAGCTATGTAGTCCTCGGGATTGTTGTATTTCAGGAACAAATCTTTGGTCACCTTGTTGACGGTTTCGTCTGTGCATTGGGCTGACAATAAGACAGCTATGGTAAGTTCGAATGGATTAGAATGGTGCAATTCGCAGTGGGCATCGGGGAACATGCCAGCCATCGTATCCAGCATATATCGAACTTGTTTCCTCATGGGCTGCCGAGCCTCCTCCCCCGCAAACAGGGTGATTCAAATGAATAGCTCCGAACATCAGTTTACCGAATCCTGCCCGTAAGATCAACTATTCTCAGAAAAAAGATACAGAGCAAGCACATAATTGTGTTTGCTCTGTGTCGAATTTACGATGATATTCTACAATTTTTCAATTTCAATGATTTTTCCATTATAGAAATAAACCATAATCTGATCATTTCTGACCAGCGAGGATGCTGTAATGACGTCAGTCCCTTTGTGAATATAGGCGTTATCAGCAAGCACAAATTTATTCTGATCCGTTAAGAGTGCTCTACTCAGCTCCACGGTTTTAGTAGCATCGGTATAACTAATGAAGCTCTTCTTAACTGGTGTGATCACCGTAATCCATCGAGTACCGTTCTTACCCTCAACAACCTCTACGCGGTCATTAACCACTGCAGAAGAAAGTGTAGTGGTACTCGTTGAACCTTTAATTACCCTAACTGAACTTATGTTGGTAATCGTTTTGGCTGCCTTACCATATTCCTCCACCGTGATGGAGCCACTGCTTGAGTTCAAAGCTGTCAGCTTGCCAACAGTAACAGCAGGGATATAAATAGCTGTCGTTGTTGTTCCGGCCATAGTAGCTTCAATATACATATTGTCTGTGATATCCGCATAGGTTGCAATGGGCTTAGAGTGGTGTGTAATTGGTATAGACGATACGTTTAATATGTCTGATGTGGTTGATGTCTCTCCTGTAACGGTTAATTTATAGGAATATTTGGTTGATACCTTAAAAATTTGAGTGCGAATTAATTTGATTTGCACAGCTTTGTCCTGATTGCTATCAAGAATGACCTGAATATCAGATCCAATGGTCAAGTCCGACAGAGAAGCGCTGGTCTTCCCATAAATTTCTACAGTGGGAAC
>JBBDTA010000008.1:7684-12244 GCA_040904605.1 Paenibacillaceae bacterium | reverse complement strand
ATATTACAACTAAATCTGGGTTTCAGCGATCATTAGGTGGATTATTTATCAATTAAGTGTATATTGTTACTATTTCATCAAATTCCCACCTATTACAGGAATTAGGTGTATATATGCGCTATTTTTCCGTTATTCATACGCAACTACTGCAGAAAGCTCTAGTGAAGTCCAGATACTCTGAGTCCTCTTAAGCAACAATTAAGTAGAACTGAGCCTTCTATAGCTTGGACGCATCCAACAGGCGCTGCCCCGATGTACCCATTACTGCCATGTATAAACTACGGATCGGACCTTCTCCATAGGAGACTTCTGAAGCTTGTCATTAAAAAGTTACTACTCGTAGAACTTAATTAGAATTATTCTAATTTAATATTGACTTTAATTAAAAAGAGTACTATTCTACAATAGTAAAAATAATTCATAAACCAATTCACAGCAAGTATCTAACGAATTTACTAGGAGGTAATATGATTATGACAGCACGATTAGTAGGTAAGCAGGCTCCTGATTTCAACATGCAGAGTGTTTCCGGTTACGGAGAGCAATTCTCCAAAGTATCTTTGGCAGATTATAAAGGCAAATGGTTAGTTTTTTTCTTCTATCCATTAGATTTCACATTCGTGTGCCCTACTGAGATCACAGCTTTAAGTGATGCAAGTGAGCTGTTCCATGACTTGGATACAGAAATTCTCGGGGTGAGTACAGACAGTCATTACTCCCATCGCGCATGGATTCAAACACCTAAGCATCATAATGGCCTTGGCAAACTTAATTTCCCACTAGCTTCTGATAACACCCAGCAGGTTGCGAAAGACTATGGCGTGTTGATTGAAGAAGAGGGTATTGCTCTAAGAGGCTTATTCATCATCGATCCTAAGGGCGAAATCAAGTATCAGGTTGTGAACCATAACGATGTGGGTCGTAGTGTTGATGAAACCCTTCGTGTGCTACAAGCCCTTCAATCAGGCGGCCTATGCGCTGCAAACTGGAGAGCTGGAGATAAGAATCTATAATTCCATCTAAGCTTATGCTCAAAACTTTAAGGAGGTATGAGGAGGCTATGTCCACACCCGTCATTGTCTACTCAAGTACAGGCTGCCCCCGCTGCCATCAAGTCAAGGAGCAGCTTCAAGAATGGGGCATCACGTATGAGGAACGCAATATAACTGATAATCTAACCTACTTCGAAGAGCTTCAGCAACGCAAAATATTCGGAACTCCGGCTACCTTCATTAACAATAAGCCGATTCTCGGATTTCAGCCGGAAAAGCTGATGAAGGCTCTAGGCATAGAGGTTGGAACGATCAAACCGAGCGAAGCTTCGTCCGAGGAATCCGAACAAGCTTTAGCCAAGGATGAGATATTCCGAACTATGGATGCTTCTATGACGAATGATATATATGATTTTGTGGTTATTGGCGCTGGTCCCGCCGGAGCATCGGCAGCCCTATATGCTGCTCGTGGCAGGCTGAGAACACTGGTCCTTGATAAAGCACCTACTAGCGGAACATTGGCCATCACACATAAGATCGCCAATTATCCAGGTGTGCGCAAGGAGGTCACAGGCTTGGAGCTGTTGCTAGAGATGCAGCAGCAAGCCAAAGATTTCGGTGCTACCTTCGTTCGCACACAGGTAACTGGTATTGACTTTAGCGATACCGAACTGAAGAAAGTCATTACAGCTGAAGGGATTGTCCGAGCAAAAAGTGTATTTCTCGGTGTAGGTGCCAAGGCCCCTTCTAGTAAAATCAGCGGTGAAGAAGAGTTCACTGGGCGTGGTGTAAGCTACTGCTCAACCTGTGATGCTGCGTTCTTCGAGAACAGATTAGTTGTTGTTGTCGGAGAGAATGAAGAAGCCATTTATGAAGCAAGCCAGTTAGCGAAATTCTGCAAGGAGGTTCGGTTGTTACTTCCAACCGGTCATCTTAAAGGCGATGTTACACTCGAAGAGCTAGAGGGTAAAGAGAATGTCCATATCTACAAGAAGCATCGTGTGAAGGAAATTCATGGTGAGCATGCTGTTGATCGTATTGTTATCCAGGATGAGGAGCGGAATGAACAGACTTGGGAAGTGGATGGTGTCTTCCTCTATCTGGTCGGTATGAAGCCAGGAACAGATTTTGTGGGGAATGCCCTTCTTCGTGACGAAGAAGGATACATTACGGTTGACGATCAGATGAAAACCTCGATCGATGGCGTATTCGCTGGTGGGGATGCACGGAAAACCATCGTGAAGCAAGCCGTTATCTCGGCTGCAGATGGATGTATTGCTGCTCTCGGTGCTGAGAAGCACGTCAACAAACGCACGCAGATGCGACCTCAGTATAGTTAATCGGAAGTCGAATTAGTTACTCTTACCGAATACGCCGAGAAACTTACCGGGAACATCAGTCTTGAAATTCATCGGTTGTCCTGTTGTTGGGTGGAGAAAGACTAGAACTTGCGCATGAAGACCCATGCGACCTAACGGGTTCGTGGTGGAGCCATACTTCTTATCTCCAACAACAGGGTGACCGATATCCTGCATATGCACACGAATTTGATTCTTACGACCTGTCTCAAGATGAATCTCGAGTAGAGAATATGCCTTCGTTGTCCTAACTACCTTATAATGCGTAATCGCTTTCTGTCCACCATTCGGTTTGGGACTCGAATACATCATCAGGGTCTTACTCTCCGTTAGCCAGGAGACGATTGTACCTTCTGATTTCTTGACCTCTCTCTCGACGAGAGCGATATATGTGCGTTCAAGCACCGCTTCCTGCCAATTATTCTGCAGAGTCAGCTTGGCCTTCTCATTCTTGGCGAATACCATAAGTCCGGACGTATCACGATCTAATCGATGAACAATGAATACCCGATTGTTGGGATTGGACCTCCTGACGTACTCCATGAGCTGCCGATGTGCAGTCAATTCCTTCTGCTCCCCACCTGCAATCGATAGAAGTCCTGATTCCTTATTGATGACAAGAATATCCTCATCCTCGAACACAATTTTCAGACCAATGGGCTGTTCTTCTTCCTTCGCCTTCACCCATTCCACTCTAACAATATCTCCCGGCTTGAGTGGGTGATTGTACTTCGTCGTTTCCTTCTGATTGACTGATATTTGCCCTCTAGCTAGCTGACCCTTGATCGTATTCCGCCCTTTATTCGGCATATTTAATAGAAGAAACTCCATGAGTTCTATGGGTTGGTCAACTGTATATTGAGACGCCTTGGCAGCAGTTACTCCCTTAGCCTTCTTCGATGAATTTGGGGTTGGATGGTTGCGCATGGACAAACTCCTCATCTCACTAATGATTACACTTAAAGAACAACCGCATAATTAGTTACGGTTGTTCCTAACTATAGCGTATAACGCAGAGAAATTCATCTTGTCTGGAACAATTTAAGCTAATTCTTACCAAGTGCCATACAGCCAAACGCTATTCGACTATTTATTTTGTTTGATTATTTTGGATTTGCACATGATTGTTCTAATTTGTTGTAGACTGTATAGTACGAAGCAATTTCATACCCATTTCTTGTAGGAGGGCTTACATTGGAATCTATTGAAAAATTACTTATTGAGCTGCAGCAACAGGAGGAAGAAGTTCAATTTGCATCATTCAATCATGAAATCGCGCTAGAGGTTGGTCTTGCTATCATTAAAGAAGTCAAGAACAGAGGAAAGTCTGTATCCATCCATATTGAGCGGAATAATCGTGTACTCTTCCATTATGCAATGCAAGGAACAACACCTGATAATGACGAATGGCTGCGTCGCAAATGTAACGTCGTCCAACGCTTCGAGATGAGCTCTTATCGGATGAGCAATAAGCTTAAAACCCGTGAAGGCGATTTAGAGAGAATTTATCAGGCTGCATTACGTGATCATGCCGCGAGTGGGGGAGCATTCCCAATCATCATTAAGAATGTAGGCGTTGTAGGTGCTGTTGCGATCTCTGGTCTTCCTGATTCAGAGGATCATGAGATTGTTGTATCGACGCTGAGGAAATTCTTATGATCCATAGACCCGCTGCTACAGAGTATTCGTCTTATTTCGCCAAGTATATTGAACGAGTTGCCTCTGACGACTTATTGCATGAGCTTGAAATTCAGTTGAATGAAACAACTGACTTGCTAGCGGATTTATCTGAAGAGCAAACAAGCTTTCGTTACGCGCAGGGCAAATGGAGCGTCAAGGAAGTCGTTGGACATATGGTCGATACAGAACGTATTATGAGTTATCGTGCTCTTCGCATCGCTAGAGGAGACGTTACACCATTACCTGGATTCGACGAAAATGCGTATGTGAGTCATTCTAATTTTTCCGTACGGTCTCTACAAAGCCTTCTTCAAGACTTCAGCATTGTTCGACAAGCCACATTAAATTTGCTAGATCAGCTTCCTGCCCACGCTTGGCCTAGAGTGGGCGTTGTAAGTAATAACGAGATCACCGTTAGGGCTCTTGGTTTCATCATTGCTGGACATGAGCTACATCATCGTAATGTAATCATCGAGCGATACATCGGTGCTTTATAAATTATCAAACAAATAACCCCGGATATGAAATTA
>JBBDTA010000008.1:0-7584 GCA_040904605.1 Paenibacillaceae bacterium | reverse complement strand
TAACTACACATGATTTGGATGATGTCGAGCAACTATGTAGTCGCCTTATTGTGGTCAATCATGGTAAGATAGTTGAAGATGGTCCAGTTGAATCTCTCATTCACAAGCTAGCACCATTCAGGCACCTTGTCATAGATCTTCAGCAGCCTAGCGAGGATTTATTGCATCCTGCAGCAACAACTATTAAGCTAGAAAAAGTGGTGATTCGAGTGAAGGACAGCAAGGTTATTGGCGTATTAACACCATACTTTGGCAGCTTTTATTTCGGTACACTTATGATAGCGATTCATGATGCGGCTCTCCAGGTTGGGGCGAGTGTCGTTATCATTCGCACTACGGACATAGATCCTCAGGATTTGCTAGCCAACGACCATGTTGTTGGTTGGATTATTGTTCAGAGTGCAGTATCTCATGACTATGCGTCTAAGCTGACTGATCTCGGCAAGCCCATCGTGGCCATCGGGAATAGAATACCTCCGGAATACGGGCAGGTTGTTGTCTCAGATAATGAGCAAGGTATGATGCACGCTGTTGAACACTTCATCGAGCATGGTCATCGCCAGATTGCCTTTATTGGGTATTCGGAGCAGGATGATATGAAAGCACGTTACACCGGATATAAGAAAGCATTAGAGAAGCATGGAATCCCCTTCAATTCCGATCTCGTCATAAACTCAGAGGTCCAAGGGAATGAGAGTGGTTGGATCGCAGCTGAAAAAATCATTGGGGAAAAATTGCCATGTACAGCCATAGTTGCCTGCACTGACATAACCGCTATAGGATTAATTAAGCACCTTGAGGATATGGGCTACAGTGTGCCTGAGGATTACGCAATAATTGGTTACGATGATTCCTATGCAGCTCATTCCAATTTCCCCTCGGTTTCCAGTGTGAATCAGAATTTAGATGGTATAGCAGGGAAAGCCGTTGAATTACTGATGGATCAGCTTGCGGGTAAGCCAAGATTATCTGATATTGTATACATACCCAGTAGCTTTAAGATTCGCAGCTCCTGCGGTTGCCCCAAGCATCTGCATGTAACTCATAGCAACACTAGTGGAATTTCGAATCAATCGAATGATCATGCAGTCAGCATGGTGAACAATTTCGAGATGTACCAATTTATGATATCCAGCAATAAACCGGGTATTGAGGACCTCGCAAGTCTGATGGTACCTTACTTCCAATGGGGTTGCTTAGCTAGTCACCAGATGAATGCTCTCGGTGAGACCATTCTTTCTATCGATCAGCATTTCTACTTCAAATCCCCTTATTCTATAATCGATATCAAGACCATCTCTCCTGAGCAATTCCCACCACTTCCATTCTATTCATCTAGAGGAAATCAGGATATTGTAAGTCAGGCTATTACGCATATTATACCCATTCGCGTCGGAAATTCCGAACAAAGTATATTAGCTCTGGTAAGCAGCGAGGATCATGCACCCTCTACAGTTCCTTATTTCGTGCTCGTGCAATATCTTGATTTGCTAGCGTTCTCACTAGAGCGTAAAGCGTCTCACCAAGAACTGCTCAAGCAAACAGATAATTATCGTCGTACAGCAGAGCAGTTGGAGATTGTATCGAGGACATCCAATGATGGAATCTGGGATTGGGACTTAGAAGCAAACACCATTGAGTGCAACGGATATTTACTCCGTCTCTTAGGCTTTATCCCTAGAACAAGTACCTCGACTATTCATCAATCTAGATTTGAAACTCTCATTCATCCAGACGACTTGGAATTGTTGAAAGCGCATATGCAAAGTCATCTTATTGATTATTCGCCATTCTTATTCGAGTTCCGCATCCGTCATCAAGACGGTAATTACATCTGGCTATCTACTGCAGGTGAGGCTATGCGTAAGACGAATGGTCAAGCGATACGATTGATTGGTTCTGTTCGCGATATATCTGACCGCAAGCGTTACGAGCATCAGATGGTCTTCTTGGCCTTTCATGATCCACTTACTGGCCTCGTCAACCGCACCCGCTTCTATACATTGATTAAAGAATATGTGAGTTGTCCGGCTAGACAGCCCTTCGCGCTCTTACTGCTGGATCTGGATGGATTTAAATCCGTTAATGATCTCTTCGGACATCAGATGGGTGACCAAGTATTAATCTACGTAGCTTCACTTCTTAAAGAGATGGTATCCCTGCCTGATCACATTGCCCGCTTCGGTGGAGATGAATTCGTTATTCTGCTTCCATTAGATCCTGTTACCGACATCCACAGCACTGCGGATACCATTATTAGAACAATTAAAGCTTCGTTAAATCAAAACTATTCACAAATAAACGTAACAGGCAGCTTGGGCATTAGTATGTTCCCACAGGATTCCTTAGACCCCGAAGTATTGATAAAATATGCAGATACCGCGATGTACATAGCTAAACATGAGGAGAAGAATGCGTACAGGCTATTCCATCCATCGATGCTCAAGCAGCAAGGGGATAAACGTTTATGAAGTTAGTATCCTGGAACGTAAACGGTTTAAGAGCATGTGTGAACAAAGGATTTGTAATAGGTACTCGACAGCTCCTGACAGTGTTTGCATCCTTTGTGAATGATCTGTGAAATTACTCGTGACGGAATAATGAACAATGCTAAAACTATGATCTCAATCACACTTCGCGCAAACCTACACACCTAGTATTACTTTCAGAGGATGCTTTCATAAATATACATAGGTAACAGAAAGGAGTAGATGAAATGAAAAATGGCATTGTTATTTTCTTAATCGCAACCGTGATTGGGTTTGGTGTCGGATATTTATTCGATCAGAATGAAACGCCAGCGAAAATAGAGACTTCTGAAGAGGCTCCAACAAATCCAACACCAGCGGAAAATGTTGATAACACTACATCCGTACCGGCAGAAGCACAAATATTCAGTACCAAGGGTTGCATAGCCTGTCATGCCATTTCTGATTTGGGTGTAAAGGGCGGGGCAACAGGCCCGGATTTATCTAATGCATATAATCAAGTGGAAGGTAAACACGGAAAACCGCTTAATGAGTTTCTTAAAGAGCCTACGTCTGCAGTAATGTCTGGCGTAATCGCCGGAAACCCGTTAACTGATGATGAGATCAAGAAGATTATAGAGGCTTTAAAACTAGCTGCTGAAAGTAAATAGGGGGTGTCTTATGAAAAAGATTATTCTAGCAATTACAGGATTGGCTGTAGGTTTCCTAATTTTCACCGTATTCTTCTCTGATTCAACAGATACTGGAACAATAAATGTGAACGCAGCGAGTCATGCGGAAAAGGTCTATGTCCCATTCGGGGAACTAGACGAATATTACTTATTTGCTTCAGGCGGGCACTCCGGTCAAATGTTCATCTATGGCGTTCCGTCGATGAGACATATTCGTACAGTTCCTGTCTTCTCGAAAGATTCTGCAACAGGTTATGGGTGGGATGATCATTCGAAGGAGCTACTAGGTGATTACACTTGGGGAGACCTTCACCATCCAGCATTCTCAGAAACAAATGGTGATTATGATGGAAAGTGGATGTTTGCAACCGATGTAGCGAACAGCCGTGTAGCAGCCATGGATCTTACAACATTCACGGTAAAGGATATTCTCCAGGTTCCTAACACAAGCGGTCCACACTGTGCAGCATTTATAACCGAAAATTCAGAGTATATGTTTCTGCCGACACGTTTCTCTGCACCATTAGAAAGCAAATACGCATCACTAGATGATTATAGTTCAGAATACTATGGCGTTATGAGTGCTGTTCAGTTTGATGAAAAGAAAGAGAAGCTAAATGTTGCCTACCAAGTGGCACTCCCACCTTGGAGTTATGATCTTTCTGACGCAGGCAAAGGCCCTTCCAGTGATTGGGCAGTCGTAACAACATATAACACGGAAGAAGCGACTACAAATCTAGAGATTAATGCTTCTCAAGCTGATCGAGACTACATTATTATATTCAATTGGAAGCAATTGGAGCAGATGGTGGCGGACGGACAGTACGAAGAAATAAACGGCGAAAAAATTATTTTTCCTGAAAAGCACAAAGGCAGTATCTATTTGATTCCAGTTGCCAAATCGCCTCACGGTGTTGACGTAACTCCCGATGGTACACGGTTCATTGCTTCTGGGAAACTAGCCCCGGCAATGACTGTATTTTCCTTCGATAAAGCTTTTAAGGCGATTAAGGATCAAAACTTTGCCGGCGATAAATACGGTATCCCAGTATTAGACTATAATTCTGTAATGGAACGTGAAGTGAACCCTGAGAATGCACTCGGGCCGCTTCATACTCAATTTGATGATAAGGGTATGGCCTATACGACCATGTTCATCACTTCAGAAATTGTGAAATGGGATCCGAGCACTGGGCAAACATTAGATCGTGTGCCCGTTCAATATTCACCAGGACACTCGGTTTCAGCAGAAGGCGATACCAAATCGCCGGATGGCAAATATATCATTGCCTTGAATAAAATTGCAAAGGATAGCTATCTATCTGTAGGTCCTTCACATCCTGAATCCATGCAGTTAATTGACTTATCAGGTAAGAAGATGGAAGTCATTGCATCCGCACCTGTTAACCCAGAGCCACACTATGCACAGATGATCAAAGCAGATAAGATCAAGACGATCGAGGTTTATGATAAAGATCCTAATAATCCTGATGCTGTTTATAGTCAAAAGGATACACGAATCGAACGTATAGGTAATGAAGTACACGTATACGGTATTGCGATGCGTTCAAAGTTTGTGTTCGATGCAAAGGCAAAGCGCCCAGATGTCATAGAGGTGAATCAAGGAGACAAAGTCGTCATTCATATGACAAATATTGATTTTGACGAAGATATTACCCATGGATTTGCCATCAATAAGTACGACTTGAATTTTGAAATTCAACCAGGGCAAACGAATACCATTACATTTACAGCAGACAAAGCTGGAACCTTCCCGCTTTATTGTTCAAACTTCTGTTCTGCCCTGCACCAAGAAATGTCTGGATATTTCTTAGTAAAGCCGATAAACTAACCAAACGGAGAGTATCAATATCCCTTTATTGGTACTCTCTTTTATTTCTTGGTTTATTCTTTTAGGAGTGAAAACGATTATGAATAAAAAACTTTCAACCCCTTCCACGATATCTCTTTGCATTTCAGGCGCATTGTTAGCAATGTCTATCTTTCTCCCGTGGTGGGGAATGCACTTCATGGCGCCGCAATATCCGGAAGGGTTAGATATCATCGTCTATCCCTATAAGATGGCCGGTCGAATTGATATCATTAACGGACTAAATCATTACATTGGAATGAAGCCTTTCAGTGAAGAAAGCTTTACTGAGTTACGTTATTTGCCGTATATCATGAGTACACTGGCTCTCTTTGCAGTGATTGTTGGACTGCTTAGAAATATGAAGCTTCTATATGGGCTCATCAGCTTATTTATGGTTGGCGGTATCATTGGCGTTTATGATATTCATCGCTGGTTAAAAGCGTTTGGAACGGAGCTCGATCCTAAGGCACCGATTGAAATTGCACCCTTCGTCCCACCAATCTTCGGTGAAAACACGATAGCCAACTTTGTAACTAACAGTTATTTTACTTATGGATCCTTTCTTCTTGGAATCGCCTTTTTGCTGATGCTCTACCCAATCTGGAAGGAAAGACAGCCATGAGCAAAATCGTTATCTTCTTATTAGGCATGGGATTCCTATTTATAAGCGATAGTACCGTGTCCGCTGATAGCGAGCTCCAACAGATCATTCATGCCACACCTCAGAACGGTCTTCTTGAGCTGCAAAGCGTGACATATGAAGGAAACATTATAATTACTAAACCCATAACCATCGTCGGCAAAAAAAACACGATTATAAAAGGGGACCAAACTGGTAATGTCATCGAGGTCAAGTCATCAGGAGTCCATATTGAAGGAGTCACTGTTATAAATAGCGGTATGGATCGTAATTCGGGTGAAGAATATGCCGCAATTAAACTATTCGAGGGGAACAATGTGCTAAAAGAGATTACAATTACGAATTCTTTTCATGGTATTTATTTAAGTCAATCCCATGGAAATGACATTCGTCAAATCCATGTCACTGGACGCAATAACGGGGAAATTGCAGGGCAGGGAAATGGCATTCACCTATACTATTCGAACAACAATACACTTTCCGATAATACAATGATTGGAACAAGAGATGGCATGTTTTTCGACAATTCAAATGAAAACACGATCACAAATAATGATGTAACCCGAGCGAGATATGGACTGCATTTTATGTATTCGAATGAAAATAGTTTTATTAGAAATCGTTTTTCATTCAATACTGCAGGTGCAGCTGTGATGTTTTCACATCAAAATTTGCTCGAAGAAAATGAATTTTCTTTAAATCAGGGATCCCGATCTTTTGGATTATTACTTCAGTCAAGCGATGACAATCTTATAAAGAATAACATGTTTTATCAGAACTTACGGGGAATCTACATCGATCAATCCCAGAATAACCGAATCGAGAACAATAAAATGATTCAAAACCATGTTGGTATTGAGATCTGGGCAAGCTCGTCTAACCAAGTGTTTATAGAGAATGTATTCGATCGCAATGTTGCTACTGTTTTATCCCTTGGTGGTCACTCCAATAATGATTGGAATGAGAATGGGCGCGGTAATTCTTGGGGTGCATCATTCCCATTACTGGATCTGGATCGCAATGGAATCGGCGACTCACCTGTTCAGTATACATCTTCATTATATAAATTAGTTGAAGAGAATGAATTGATTTACTTATTCTTAAAGAGCCCTGCCATTAAATTATATGAAAAGATGAATGAAGTTTTTAATAGAGATCAAGTCATGTTGATTGACGATTATCCTTTAATTCGTGAAATAGCGAACAACAATCTTGTTGAGAGAATAGCCATTCCACTCATCGTTGGCTTTCTTATTGTTCTCTTCGTTATTGCTAAAAGGAGAAGTGGAAGATGACTTATTTGATGAAAGAATGGAAAGAACAATCAAGGGGAAAAGGTTTATGGCTGGGATTTAGCATGATTGTCATTATCTCTCTATTTATTCTACTTGAGTCACGCACACTTCCATCTGAACATGGTTTCACAATGTTTCTTCTTTCGTTATATGAAATGAATATGTTATTAATTCCTTTAATCAGCTTATTTATTTCGTCCTTTGCACTTATGCAAGAGAAGGAATTAAAAACCTTACTGATCCTAACCACGAAAAAAGAATCCTATGTTAGTTTTTTAATCAAGAAAAGCTGGTCCATACAAGTGATTACAATCGGCTTATTCGCTAGTTGGTATTTGCTATTAGCTATCTTGGCAAAGGCATCATTGGATTTCAATGGGCTTCATTTCTTATATTTTCTCATCACGAATACAGTGCTCTTAATAATCTTCAATCAAATTGGATTGTTTCTGGGAAGCATCTGTACGCATCGGATGCAGCTCGTAGGTGCAACCATTTTCACATGGTTTTTATTCGTTTTCCTAATAGACCTGATATTTCTTTATTTATTACCTTGGGTTAATGATGATAATGTACCCATCTTTTCCGTATTTTTCTTTCTGGATCCATTACATGC
>JBBDTA010000007.1:0-12364 GCA_040904605.1 Paenibacillaceae bacterium | reverse complement strand
TTTTCTAATAGTTTGGGGATTGAAGTCGATTCGATTGCTCTTGCAGATTATATGAGTACTGTTGAAGGAATCAGTCAAATACAATCGCTTAGCATAAGCTACTCTTCTCTTTTAAAAGATCTCAAGGTCGTCAAGGCATTTCCTAATTTGCGTTACATCAGTGTATATGGATATCAGATCACATCGCTTGATGGTCTGGAATGGTTTCAGCACGGCGAATATATTGATATTACAACAGAGAAAAATCGCCGTCGGAGTATTACCAAGATATCCGATGCCCCGATTAAGAGAATGAGTCTTCATTTTGCACGATCCGAAGATTTGGACGATATCGCCGAATGCTTAACGTTGAATTATCTTGAAATATTCCGTAGTAAGGATCTGGAGTTTTCGAAGTGGAACCGAGTCCCTCTGGAATCACTTGGAATTAAACAAGGTAAATTCAAGGAATTGGGAAACACAGCCGCTATCATAAGTCTAAAAGATATCAGCGTGTTGGGTTGTCGAAGCCTTGAACGATTTACAGGGAATAACAACCGAATCACTAGGTTGTTGATTGATAATTGTAAAAAACTTGATTTGCAAACCATTCAAACTTTTCAAGGCCTTGAAACATTAATCGTGAATGGCAATCCTAACGAAATTGGACTAACCGAAATTGGAGAGCTCAAGCAGTTGAAAAGTCTTACGTTGATCATGTGTAATGTCCGTATCGATACTTCAAATCTGAAACGTTATTTTCCGAGATTAGAAAAACTTCATATCTCCAATATGAAGAAGGAGCAAGCGATCGAACTCAGTCAGTCTAATCCGGATATTAAGTTCTCAGGAAGGTCATTTAAGTCCGTTTAGAAGAGCATATTTAGATTGATTTAAACCACAACCGAGACCAACTTCTCGCCATCAGAGTCGCTTTCTCTGGTGGTATTTATTTTTTGGAGACGTGCAGTACTTAAGAGTCATTCATACGTCTAATAACTGGGAGGAGGGGAAAGACATCGAGGACGAACATTTGGTCGACCTGATATTGGCAGGTGACAGCGATGCATTCCGGTTATTAATTGAACGACATTCGAATTATATCTTTCAAACAGCATATGGTGTGCTCCGTCATGTTAGAGATGCTGAGGACGTTGCCCAAGAAGCTTTCATTCAAATCTATCTTTCCCTTCCCAGGTATCAGAGAAAAGGTTTGAAGAGCTGGATGGTGCGGATCACTATCAATAAAGCAATTGATCATAAACGTAAGCTAATAAGGCGGAACGAACAATCCATGGTTGAGGATGCGAATGCACCACCCAATGTCATACAAGATCAGCATGCTAATACAGAGCAACAGGCGATAAGCAATGAGCGACAACGATTGGTGGAGCGTAATGTGAATCATCTTCCGAATAATTATCGCGAAGTCATTATTGCGCATTACATCGAAGAGAAATCATATCAGCAGATTGCACAAGAGCAAGGTGTGGAGCTGAAGACAGTAGCATCTAAATTACACCGAGCTAAACTGTGGATGAAGAAGCATTGGAAGGAGGACGATTACGTATGACCCATTATACGATCCAACAGTGGCAAGCTTATATTCAGGGTGGCGAATTCGACTGTACTTCGATGGATACTCATTTGCTGGAGTGCGATGATTGTACCGAATTTTATCTCGTCGCACTGGAGGAACTTCACGAATATTTACCTGAACTGACGAACATAACAGCTTTCACTGAGGGTGTTCTAGAACGAATTGGACCGTTACCTAAGTACAAACCCATAACCCAGCAACCTATCGCCAACAAAAAATGGTACATCAACACGTTGTTCCACTACACGATTGCGGCAAGCTTAACGCTCGTATTGGTCGGTTCTGGCATATTCGATCACATGGTCGACCGGGTATTACAAATTTCACAGGAAACCGAACAAGCTCAGAAAACGAGTGTATCTGATCAATTAACGAATAAGGCAGGGAAGTGGTTAGATTCAATCCCGGCCAAACACGTGAAGAAAGAAGGGAACCCATGAGGAAAAGTGGAGTAAAAGCATTCTTCTTAGGATTCATTCCTGGGATGGGACACATGTACCTTGGCAAAATAGCGAGAGGAATCCTATATCCAATTGTATTCCTATTTATATTCGTTATTTTTTCATTAATTGCAGCAGCCGAAAGTGATGGAGTTCCATTTGTTATCGGTTTGGTTATATGTTTCTTGATTTGGGTTGTAAGTATAATTGATCTCGTCGTAACTACCAATAATTATCTATTAGAAGATGGTACTCCGAATATAGTTTCCGATCAATTGCAGGAAGGTCTGAATATACCTAATGATGCTAACTCTACAAAGACGATCATGCTCTCTCTTATCCCTGGACTCGGACATATGCACTTGGGATTAATGTATCGAGGCCTCACCTTCATCATAGGTTTCTTCGGTATTGTTACGATGATTTTCTTCATTGCTGTATTAACAGGAGAAGGTGGGTTTCTCGTTTTTCTCGGAGCGCTGCCGATTATTTGGATATATAGCTTATTCGACTGCATACAGTTTTTACATCGGAGGAACCGTGGGGAAGTATTGGTAGACAGATCCATTATGGAGGAACTTGATGAGCATCGTGAGCAGGGCAGGAAGAGCAAGATGCTGGCTACATTCTTATCGATATTCCCTGGTGCCGGTCACATGTACCTGGGCTTACAGAAACGTGGCTTACAGCTGATGATCGCATTCTTATTCTCTATTTACGTCTTGGATGTGCTTCACCTATCTTTATTCCTGTTCTTGATTCCGATTCTGTGGTTTTATAGCTTCTTCGATGCACTGCAACAAATTTCCAAGCATGCAAGAGGGGAAGCTAATGATGTGCCGATTGTAGATTGGCTGATTAACCACCAGCGTTGGGTCGGGATTGCACTCTTAGCATTAGGTGGATTTTACATTGTGGATCAAGTGGCTTTGCCGATTCTGTACGACATTTTTCCCGAATATCGATTTAACTATCTTTATGAACGTTACTTTCAGACGACGGTTGTCTCTATTCTGTTAGTTGCAGGTGGGATTTTCCTACTTAAGGGCAGTAGAAAGAATAAGTCTAAGGGTGGTGAGCACGAATGAAGCAGTGGCGTGTAGGAACTGTATCGTGCTGGTTCGTACGATCGGGGATACGATTTACGTAAGTATTCATCAGCCTCCTCGAAGGAGTGGAATACGCGCAAGAGCTCCTCATATGAATGTAACTGTGGTCATACCAGATGGTGTTACCACTGAGATTACAGGCAATTATAAGCTTATCTGAAGCCTTGCGAAGTGTTGATGACCTCGGTTAATGTATCAATAAAAGCCTCGGCAGCTTTAGACAGGTATCTCCCTTTACGATAAGCAATAACGAGTGTCCTTGTGGGACGGGGCTCGGCTAATGAGAAGTATGTGGGTGCTGTGGAAATGCCATGATCTCTGGTCACCATACGAGGCACGAGCGCAATGCCCATACCAGCAGCAACAAGGGACTGCACCGTCTCGATGTTGCTGCTTTCGAATACAATTCTAGGCTCAAATCCAGCCTCCGTGCAGAGATCGATCGTGATTTGACGGAAGCCCTGTCCTTTTTTCAACAGAATAAACGGTTCATCCCTCAGCATGCTCATATGAATAGGGTTATTGTTCTGATTGTTCAGTAATACAAGATGATGCTGTGGAGGAACAGCTAGGCAAATTTCCTCTTCAATTAATGTTTGGTAGATGAGCGCGGAATGATTGATAGGTAGAGAAAGTAGACAAATATCGGTTTGACCGCTCGAGGTTAAAGCTTCTAAATTGGCTGATGTTTCTTCAACAAGTATAATTTCAATATCAGGATATCTCGAATGGAAGACGGGAAGCACAAGCGGGAGAATATGAGATCCTGTAATGGGTAGACTGCCAACAATTAGCTTGCCCTTACGCATCTGGGATATATCGCCCATCTCACGCTTCAGCTGCTCGACATGATCGACAATTTTCTGCGCTTGTTCCATGAAAGCACTACCTGCGTAGGTAAGCTCAACAGAATTTGTATTCCGTTGGAATAAGAGTACACCGATTTCCTTCTCTAGCTTGGACAATTGTTGGCTCAGTGATGGCTGGGCTATATGCAATTTCTCGGCTGCTCTTGAAAAATTCATTTCCTTGGCTATTTGTAAGGCGTATTGTAACTGACGAAGCTCCATGATTATTTTCCACCTATCTTGATTTGTTTAGTTATAGGATAAACCTATTAGATCTATAGTTATTCTATCTTGGATCAATGAAGAAAGAAATGATAAGATAAAACCAAGTAAATAGAACGATAGGGGAATATCCTACAAAAACTTGTAATATATTATTGTAGCGTATATTCTGTACTTAACAATTACATAACTACGGGAGCTTAGTGAAGCTAGGCTGAGAGGATAGTCCACAACTATCGACCGTTAAACCTGATCTGGGTAATGCCAGCGGAGGAATTTAAGTTCTCTTTATCTACTTAGAGACCGCCTCTTTCACAGATGTGGTCTTTTCCTATGAATTGGGAATTCTCCGTTTGATCAAATCATCTTATATTACAAGGAGGAAATGAAATGTCAATCGATACAAAAAATGATGAATTCACCCTGTCTTCTTTCCCAGCAAGCAAGAAAGTTTATATTCAAGGCTCACGGCCGGATATCCAAGTTCCTATGCGTGAAATAAAATTGAGTCCAACTTCAGGGGCTTATGGCGAACAAGAAAATGCACCTGTTCGTGTGTATGACACAAGCGGTATATATACGGACGATAAGATCCAAACGGATATTCGCCAAGGGATTGTGCCCAATCGCTTGAATTGGATATTAGAGCGTGGGGATGCAGAGGCCTATGAAGGAAGAACGATCAAACCAGAAGATAACGGATATCAAAAGGAAGATTCATTGGCAGAAGTGTTCCCCGGCTTACAGCGTCGTCCGATGAGAGCGAAAAAAGGTGGTAATGTGAGTCAAATGCATTATGCACGCAAGGGTATTATTACTTCGGAAATGGAGTATATCGCCATTCGGGAAAACGTATCTCCGGAATTTGTGCGAGATGAGGTGGCTCGTGGCCGCGCCATTATCCCAGCCAATATTAATCACCCGGAGAGTGAACCGATGATAATCGGACGAAATTTTCTTGTGAAGATTAATGCGAATATCGGTAACTCTGCCGTATCGTCTTCCATTGAAGAAGAAGTTGAAAAAATGAGATGGGCAACGCGTTGGGGTGCGGATAATATTATGGATCTTTCTACAGGGAAAAACATTCACACGACCCGGGAATGGATCGTTCGCAATTCACCTGTGCCTATTGGAACCGTGCCAATCTATCAAGCTTTAGAAAAAGTGAATGGAAAAGCGGAGGATTTAACGTGGGAAGTATACCGCGATACGCTTATTGAACAAGCAGAGCAAGGGGTCGATTACTTTACGATTCATGCCGGTGTTCTGCTGCGTTATGTGCCAATGACTGCCAAACGCATGACCGGTATTGTTTCGCGTGGGGGCTCCATCATGGCGGCCTGGTGTCTAGCCCATCACCAAGAAAATTTTCTTTATACTCATTTTGAGGATATCTGTGAAATCATGAAAACTTATGACGTATCCTTTTCATTGGGAGACGGTCTACGTCCGGGTTCCATCGCAGACGCCAATGACGAGGCTCAATTTGCAGAATTAGAAACATTGGGTGAACTGACGAAAATCGCTTGGAAACATGACGTACAGGTGATGGTGGAAGGACCAGGTCATGTTCCTATGCATTTGATTAAAGAAAATATGGATAAACAACTTGAAATCTGTAACGAAGCGCCATTCTATACTTTAGGACCGCTTACAACGGATATTGCACCGGGGTATGACCATATCACTTCCGCAATTGGGGCTGCGATGATTGGCTGGTTTGGTACAGCAATGCTCTGTTATGTAACTCCCAAAGAGCATCTCGGCTTGCCGAATAAGAATGATGTGCGTGAAGGGGTCATTACGTATAAAATTGCTGCCCATGCAGCTGATTTGGCGAAAGGACATAAAGGGGCCCAAGATCGGGATAACGCTTTGTCAAAGGCCCGATTTGAATTCCGTTGGCATGATCAATTTAACTTATCGTTGGATCCGGAAAGAGCCATTGAATACCATGATGAGACACTGCCCGCAGAGGGTGCCAAGACGGCTCATTTCTGTTCCATGTGCGGACCTAAGTTTTGCAGTATGCGGATTTCCCAAGATATCCGAGACTATGCGAAGCAACAGGATATTCAGGAACAAGAAGTGATTGAAACGGGGATGGCAAATAAGGCAAAAGAATTCAAGGAATACGGTAGTGTGATTTATAAATAAATAATAATAAGGGATGCACAGCATCCCTTATTATTATTTAGCGAGTTCAATTATAAACAGCCGATTTATAGGTATTTCCTATCATACATATAGATATTATATCTTGGAACAATGAAGAAAGAAATGATAAGATAAAACCAAGTAAATAAGGGTGAGGTGAATCGAGATGGGTAAAAAGACATTATACGAGAAAATATGGGAAAGTCATGTTATTGATCAAGAAGAAGGCAAGCCAGCAATCATCTATATTGACCTTCATCTTGTGCATGAGGTCACATCACCACAAGCTTTCGAAGGACTTCGTTTATCTGGTCGTTCCGTTCGTCGTCCTGAACTAACCTTCGCTACGATGGATCATAATGTACCTACCCAGGATCGATTTAACATTAAGGATCCGATTTCTAAGCAACAAATTGAGACTTTAGAGGAAAACTGCCGTGAATTTGGCGTCAAGCTATACGATTTGAATAGCGCTGATCAAGGTGTTGTCCATGTTATGGGACCTGAGCTAGGTCTTACACACCCAGGTAAGACGATTGTATGTGGTGATAGCCACACCTCTACACATGGTGCATTCGGTGCCCTGGCTTTTGGTATCGGAACGAGTGAGGTAGAGCATGTTCTAGCTACTCAATGCTTACAGCAGGTTCATTCCAAGACTATGGAAGTACGTGTGAACGGACTTCTTAAGCCAGGTGTGAAAGCGAAGGATCTTATTCTAGGCATTATCGCCAAGTTTGGAACGGACTTCGGAACAGGTTATGTAATTGAATTTACAGGCGAAGCTATTCGTGGATTGACGATGGAGCAACGGATGACCGTCTGCAACATGTCCATCGAAGCTGGCGCACGTGCAGGAATCATTGCTCCAGATGAAAGCACATTCGAATACCTGCGTGGACGGGAATATGTTCCTCAAGGCGCTGCCTTTGATAAAGCTGTTGAGCAGTGGAAGCAGTTGACTACAGATGAAGGTGCTGTATATGACCGCACTGTTGAGATCGATGCATCTGCTCTTGCTCCACAAGTAACATGGGGTACAAGTCCAGGAATGGGTACAGATATCATATCCTTAGTTCCAGACGCGAATAGCTTCACTACAGAGAATGAACGCAAAGCCGCTGAGAAGGCAATCGAATACATGGGATTAATTCCAGGGACACCAATGACTGAGCTGAAGATCGATCGTGTATTCATCGGTTCATGCACGAATGGTCGAATCGAAGATTTGCGTGCTGCAGCTGAAGTGGCTAAAGGCTATAAGGTAGCTTCACATGTGAATGCGATCGTTGTTCCTGGCTCAGGTCGCGTTAAGCTTCAAGCCGAACAAGAAGGATTGGACAAGATATTCAGTGAGGCAGGCTTTGAATGGCGTGATGCCGGCTGTAGTATGTGTCTGGCTATGAATCCGGATGTATTAAGTCCAGGTGAGCGTTGTGCATCAACCTCTAATCGTAACTTCGAAGGTCGTCAAGGTCGGGGCGGAAGAACGCATCTTGTGTCCCCAGAGATGGCTGCAGCTGCAGCAATTATGGGTCACTTTGTTGATACACGTGATTGGAAATTCAAGACAGAGGCCGAGGTTAACGGCTAATTGGAGAGGGGATACATCGATGCAAGCATTTATTAAGCATACAGGAATCGTAGTTCCGGTGGACCGCGTGAACGTGGATACAGATGCGATTATACCTAAACAGTTTCTGAAGAGAATTGAACGTACAGGCTTTGGGCAATATCTCTTCTTCGAGTGGCGTTGGTTTGAGAACGGTGAGGTCAATCATGATTTCGAGATGAATAAGGATAGATACAAAGGCGGCTCCGTACTCGTATCTCGTGCCAACTTTGGCTGTGGATCCTCAAGAGAGCATGCTCCTTGGGCTATCCAGGATTATGGCTTCCATGTCATCATTGCTCCATCCTTCGCAGATATTTTCTATAATAATTGCTTCAAGAACGGTATCCTGCCGATCAAGCTATCGGAGGAGCAAGTTGAGCATTTCTTCCAGATGACTGCAGCCAATCAAGGGTATCAATTGTCCGTTGATTTGGAGTCGAAGACAATTACAGATGATCATGGTTTGTCGATTACCTTCGATTTGGATGAGCATCGTCGTCAATTCTTACTGCAAGGATTAGATGATATCGGATTGACACTGAAGCACGAGAGTAAGATTACTGCTTTCGAACAGAAGCGTTTGGCTCAAATTGTCATCTAATAGGCACAGAGAAGATTTATTGTGACATTTCACACAGACGTCTCTCAAGAAATTAATTATGCTAAAGTCCAGACTATACTAACAAAGCGATGAGGGCATCTATGAATCGTTTAGGAATTATTGGCAGAATGCTTATAGGTATCATTATCGTTTCCTGCATTACATATGGGACTAGTGGAGTTTTTATCTTCGGTCTAAAAGATGTGATCGCTCCAACGATGCCGCAATTAATTTATGTCAGTATGATCTTGAGCTTAGGCGTGATGTGGACTGCATTCTTGGGGTGGCTAGCCGCACGTTGGTTCGTTCGACCGCTGATTCGATTGACGGGTGTGATGAATGAAGCGGCAAAGGGGAATTTGCGGGTACAAGTTCCCATGCATCACACACAAGACGAAATTCATATGCTTCATGCCACCTTTGGAACCTTGCTGGATAATCTAAAGCAAACAATTAGGGATTTAGCTGAACATGGCGATCATACGAATCGTCAAGTAGTAAGCTTGAATCACGCGATTCAACAAGCTACCGAACAAATCGAACATATCTCTGAGACGGTTGAGCACATATCCGATGATTCTATGAAGCAGGACCTATTGTCACAGGCCAGTCTGAATTTCGTCAGGGAAGCCGTCGAAACGGCAGGGGTTGTCAACAAACATGCCCAACAAGCTATGAATAAATCTCAAGAGATGGAACACATTATCACCACCAGCGGTCAACAAGTAAAATCGTTAGTCAACGGACTTCAGAAGATCGAGCAATCGAATCGGATTACTCTTCAATCCATTACACAATTAAAACAAAATACGGATGAAATTAATGAAATTTCTGTCATCGTAGGTCATATTGCTTCGCAAACCCAACTGCTCTCGTTGAATGCGTCCATTGAAGCTGCTAGAGCAGGTGAGTTTGGAGCTGGTTTCTCTATTGTTGCCATGGAAATCCGCAAATTAGCCGATCATACCTCATCGGCTTCCGGTCACATTCATGAACGTATTCATCAAATTCAGCTGCAAATTGATCATATCGCCGTACTGATGGATGAACAAGCCGAAGAAGCCATTCGGGAAGCTTCCCAAGGGGAACAGGTTAATCTAGCGTTGAGTTCGGTATCCGAAGCGGTGCGTGTCACGGTTCATACTATGGAGGATATCGCCCGACAAGTTGATTTTCAAGCAGAGCAAGTGGGCCGAACCTTCATCAATACAGAAAGCATTGCCGAACTCAGCCAAACGGTGTCTGCTCGCGCGGCGAACACATTATTCGCCACTCAAGAACAAATAGCGGTTATGCAAGAAATAACTGTAGCCACAGAAGAGCTGCGAGACAAAGCGAAACAGATGGAGCAGAAGATTCAAAAATTCGAATCGTAAGGAGCCTATGCTCTAATTTCTTCAGACATCTTTTGGAACTGCTTTTATCAAATATTTGCAATCTATCCTCGGGAAGCCGGGGATTTTTTTTCTATAAACAAAATAAATTCCGTGAATACTGTTACGTTAGCTCGCTTGATTGAACCCTTCAAAGAAAGCCATGAAGCAGGTATCGATATCCTTCAAATATTCGCAACTTTATGAATCTATTATCGTCTAAATGAATGGGATTTATAGAGTTGGATAGTTTTCTCTGTCATTTCATAGGCTGCTTTGCTAGAATGATAGTAATATTTAGATAGCATTGTAGAACATTGGGCTTGCAAAGAATGAACCGTACATTGCAGCTTCCATTGTATAGGGAATCAAGTAATATATGAAGACGGAATTCTAATTATACTTAGACTTGGAGAGGAGAATAACAATGATTAAGGGATTGAAGCTTTCGATGAAACAAATGTTGATGATTATATTAATAGTATGTCTGATTATGCCACAGGCTGCTTTTGCAATAGAGACCGGAGGTACTGTTACTTCACCTAATGGGAAATTCTCAGATACAAGCAATCATTGGGCAAATAAGCATATATCGAAAATAGCACTATTAGGCTTTGCGCAAGGTAATGCAGGTAAATTTCTACCAAATGATTCTATATCACAGCAAGAAGCGATTATCATGTTAATTAACATGATGGGTAAGAAGGACCAAATTAATCCGAATACAGAGGCCGTTCTCCCCTTTAAGGTAGCAGCATGGGCTAAGCCTTATGTGGTGCTAGCGCTTGGTGAGAAGTTGATCAGTATCAAGGAGGAACAATCCCCTACAGAAGATGACTGGGGAACAAATCCCGCAAGCCGTGAGTGGATTACGAAGCTGATCGTAAGAGCTATTGGGCAGCAGGGCCAAGCTGAGCTTGCCAACGATGATGACACTGGATTTACAGATGCGGATATGATCGGTGACGGTTACGCTGGATATATTAACATTGCACAATCATTAAACATTGTGAATGGATTGCCAGATGGGAGCTTTAATCCTGCAGGTTTGATTACTAGAGCTGAGATGGCCATACTCCTAGGTGAAGCTGAACAACATCTCGCAGAGCGTAGTACGATGATATCTAGTGGGATTGTACTGAACTCGGATGCGATCTCTATTCAAATTCAAGAAAACTCTGGCTTTGTGAAAAACTTTTCGATCCACCCGGATGCAGGATTCTACTCAGCGGATAGTAACAACCCAATTCAAGCATCGAGTCTTACTACAGACGATTATGTGACCATCATCCATGATCAGGGCATTGCTTATTATGTGGAGATTTCTGATGAACAAGTCGTTATGGAATCCTTCATTGGAACGATGGAATCCATTTCCAAAGTAGACCTGACAATCTCTTTAAATATTGATGGTGTTTCTAAGTCCTTCAAATATGCGGATAACGTTGAAGTAATGGACGAAGTAAAGGGACTTTCTATATCAGACCTAACGGTAGGCAGTACACTAGAGCTCAAACGGAATAGTGTTGCCGCGAGTACGGATATCACGCAAATTATTGTCAAAGCTGCACCTGTATACAAGACAGTTATTGGTACGGTAGATAACATTCAAACGGTAAATCACATTGTAGAAGTGAAAGAAACGAGTACTGGAAGTACGGTTGCGTATGCAATTCCAGAAACGATTGTAATTACGAATGGCACTAGAACATTAACAAGTCTAAGTGAGCTTTATATTGGAGATGAAGTAACAATTGAATTAAAGGATGATGTCGTGACTTCATTCATAGTTTCAAAATCTAGCATTATTGTTGAAGAGGGCATTGTTGATACAGTTGATGTAGTGGGTGAGAAAATATACTTTATAACTCCCGATAATACAATAAAAGGATATTTCATTGCTGAAGAGGCTCAAGTTCTAATAACGGGTCTAGATGGAGCAGGACTTGAGGATATTCAGGATAATGATGAGGTATTAATTGAATTAAATGGTAATAATCTGGTCACCACGATTACTGTCCAGAATCGTACAATCACTACAAAGCTCGGTATGGAATTCTTCTTCTATGATGAAGACGCGATGATTGTTTATCTAAAGAAAGATAAAACCTCTATAGCGGACGCGTTCGAAATTAGTGAGACCACGATATTAGGGGTCGGTAATACATCAGTTTCAATTGAAAGCTTAGGTACTTATTTTACAAAAGGCAAAAAAGTAGATATTACTTACTCAGGCAATCGAATTATGGCCATGATGATTTCAACCAAATATGATGGAGAATTATTATCGATCAATACGACTACGAAGACGATTAATATCAATTCGGACTATTATGGAGAATTGTCATTATCTTATGCGATGGTTCCCACTGTAGAAATTTATGGGAAGACCAGCGCTTCTCTGTCGGACTTGACCA
>JBBDTA010000006.1:6069-12378 GCA_040904605.1 Paenibacillaceae bacterium | reverse complement strand
CACCAAACACAACGAAGATTACATCCGAACAACCGGACGAATATCGTTGGGAAGCCCGCTTGAGTACCTTCTCCTTCAACGGTTTCGAAGATTTCTACCATTGGTAGACGAATTGATCCGCTCATCCTCTAAGCCTCCATCATCTGTCGGGTTACCCCTGCATAGCTCGTAGGTGTCTCCCACAAACGAAGCTCATCTAATTGTATACGAGGAACCCAACCTTCTTCTTCTAATGCTAGCTGCAGCTGCTCATATATCCATACGACCATATTCTCTGCTGTTGTGTTCATGAGTGGTAAGGCTTCATTCAGATACCGATGATCCAGACGATCAATGATCCGCTCCTTCGTCATTCTTTTCATATCCGCGAAATCGATCGTAAGTCCACGATTATCCACCTTACCGGACATGATAACCTGCAGCTTATAGGTATGCCCGTGTAAGTTCTTACATTTCCCCTCATAGCAGTGAAGATGATGAGCACTGTCAAATGTGAATTCCTTCGATACCTGCACAACCTTTTCATGATATCTTAATTGATCAGGCTGAATGTCCTGACCGATGATCTGCACTTTATTCGGAAGTTGAAAGCTCATGCTTGTATCCCCTCTCGACGCCAAAAATCCAAGTATCATTATATCATGAATCTATGGACTTGCGCTCAAACGGATGAGATAAGTTATGTTGAATTTCGTGCAACCGATCATTCTCTCCACGTAATTCCCATTCTACCTTCTCGGTTAACGCCTCAATGTGTTGGACAACACCTTCAGGTAAATCCACCTCTGGCAATGACTTAACTATGTATAACAAGCATTGAATCGTCTCTTCCATGAGCCCTTTCTTATTCCCATCTCTGACTACACCAGCTAGGAATATCAGATGTGCTAGCTCCTTCTGTGTATAGATCAACTTCCCATTCCCCCTACTTATTCCTCGATCGTATCTTTTCTACATTATCTCTTATTTCACTATACGTTACCAGAATAATAAAAAAGAGACCATCATCACAAGTAGCGTTACTCGTGTGACAATCCCATCACTAACCTCAATGTACATTTTAGAGAGGCTGGTTAGTTAAACCTACTTTTCTTAGTTAGTCTTGTCTTCTTCAATGCAATGTATCATTCTCGAAGAAGATATCCTCGATCCGTTTATTCTGGTGAAGCATCGTTAAATTCAACGATTCGTACTCCTTCTCTTTATCTAACTCACGCAGCAACGCGGTGGCCGCGATCTCACGGTCGCTCGAACGGGTAGGCTCACGGAATTCGATGAAGCCCGTGAGACGACGATGGGATATGTCCACTGTGGCTCGACCAACCGGTAACTTATCTTGCGTTTGTTCATATATATCATAGGTTAATGCATCAGCATCATCACGAATAAGTACAGCGGAGAATTGTCGGCTTTCCCCACTATTCCCATTATTCGTACGCTTCCCGCTATGCTCCCACTGATCCTCGAAAGCTAATAAATCCTCATGAGTTAATTCGATCGACTCTAATGTGACACCCTGATATTTCATGTTAATCTGGAATGAATCAATCTCCTCTTCATCGAAATCGGATACGATCAGATCTGCGGCTGCCTCAATCTCATCCTCAGTCGGCTTTACCATCCAGTTAACCTCACCGTATACCTCGGTTTCTTCGATAACGAACATTGCCTCTGCAAGCCAAGCCTTCCTCTTCCCGTAGATATGATACTCAATTCGATTATCATCTTCACCAACAATGACAAGCTCGAAGCGAATAGGCTTCGCCTCACCATAATCGTTCATCGTATATTCATCTCGGTCACTTGGATCGATAATATCCTCTATACCCGTGTCATCGAGCATATCGTCGAATTGATCTTCATCCATCTTGTTCTCAAAGGCATCTTCGAGATCTACATCAAACCCAGTAATAATATGGTCGAACTTTGCATAAGTGACCAGTACCTCACATTCTTCAACACGAAGAGCATCAGCTAATGAGTGTACATAATCATCCGCCCACTTGGCTACCTTCTCCTTCTCTTGATGGGATAGAATCGCCTTATCCAGTTGAATGGAACCTATTAACCGATCCCGCTCCCGATAAGTAAGCGTAACCGTTCCAGCATATTTGCCATCCAACTCCAGATCATTCACTTCTCCGCCAGCTGTTCGAAACTCGGGTCTTAGTATAATCTGTGCCATCGCAATATCTCCCTCCGATATGTTGAACCTATGATCCTCCATAGATTGTCCCAATACGCAAGAAGTATCCATACTATTCGCTGGTTCTCAGGCAATATTGTCGAAGCGCCAGATGAACACCTTCCTCATCGTTGGACGCTGTTACGGCATCTGCATCACGTTTCATATCCTCAGGGGAATTATCCATAACTATCCCTAGTCCAGCGAATTTGAGCATCTCCAGATCATTATAATAATTGCCGATTGCTAATATTTCCGCAGCTTGTATTCCCCAATTGTTTGCTAAGGACTTTAATGCATTACCTTTGTTCGCTGATTGGTGCATGACGTCGATGAAATGCTCACCGCTGCGAATAATTTTTAATTGTGGATGACCTATATCCGGCCAATCCTGTGTGAGCTGATCCAATACATCACTCTCTGCATAAATAGATATCTTCACAATATCCTCTTGTATGCTCATCACGTCATCGATCTGAATAGGAGTCACAAGATATTTCTCATACATCTCCCGCTCCACATCGGTCAATCGCTCCAAGTAATGCTCGAAGGCAGTATTCACGTCAAAATGGATCGTATTCGCCCTGCAATAATCAACGAAGGGTTGTAATTGATTCATGTGAAATGCGAATTGATGAATGAGCTTTGAACCGACAGACTCCACCGTCGCAGCTCCATTATGTGTAATAACGGTACCTTCGAGCCTCAGTAGCTCAAGCAGTGGCAGTGTTGAGGTAGGTCCTCTCCCCGTACATAGAACGATTTGTGCGCCCTGTCGATGTACTTCCTTGATCGTCTGCTGGGTGGATTCTGTAATCTGATAATGGTTATTAATTAATGTCCCATCTACATCTAATGCAATCAGCTTATATCTCACTCATCCCACTCCTCTCTCCTGTAATTTAAACCACCGTGACTAACAAGTGTGTTTAATTGGAAGCCGACCTGTGTCGGAATTACTCTCCCTTGAGCTCCTTCAATTCTTCCTCTGATAATTCCCGGTATTCCCCTAAGGCAAGTAATGGATCTAATATCAAGGTGCCCATCTGAATCCGTTTCAGGTAGACAACCTGCTTACCGACCGCTTGGAACATCCGTTTGACCTGATGGAACTTCCCCTCATGGATCGTTAATTCAATGCTCGAGATAGGTGGTAAACTGCCTTCAACGACTTGCTTAATAAGTAACTGAGCAGGTAACGTCACATAACCATCATCCAGCTCGACTCCCTTGGAGAAACAGATCTGATCCGATTCTCCCACAACACCTTCGATATGAGCTAAATAGGTTTTCGGCACATGCTTGCGTGGTGATAGTAAATTATGGGCCAGCTGTCCGTCATTCGTTAATAACAGCAGCCCTTCTGTGTCTTTATCCAGCCTGCCTACAGGGAATAAATCGAAGACACGCAATGAGTCGTCTAGCAAATCCAATACGGTGCGATCACGACCGTCCTCCGTTGCTGATATGACCCCCTGAGGTTTATTTAGCATCAGATAGATGAACTCTTTATATGGAATCCGTTCTCCATCGACTTCAATGTGATCGACCTCTGGTGTGATTTGTAATCCGGCATCCTTGACAATGTGCCCATTCACCTGAATCCGACCTTGCTTCACGATCTTCTTTAATTCGCTCCGTGTGCCAATGCCCATATGAGCTAGTACCTTATCCAATCGTTGTCGACTCAAGCTAAGTCCTCCTCCAGCCCGCAGGATATTCATTCTTCAGCATGCCATCGAGCCACTTGCCCCACCCTACCGGGTAGCCTTCTACTGTAATGAGACAGTAGCCTTTAGATGGTGTTCTTTCGCTCACCTTATTCATCTGACTATCCGAGAGAATTAAAGTCTCCCCTCTTAAGTAACGAATAATTTCCTCGGAATCCACCGCAAAATCGAACACCCGAAGTGCATCTTCCCGATGAAGCCCCATGGCTAGAGCATGTGACGGCTCAAATCGATTTTTCTTTATAGTGCCAACAAACCATCCAGGACGAGCTACATTAATCCTAGACATGTCTGGCAAATCCCAATTCGTCCAGAATACATGGCTGCCGTAGCATACCCATTGACCTTCTATCGGCCGCTTCAGATTAATGCTCATAAATTCAAACCATAATCCAAGCTCTTCCGTTTCTTTGGACCCGATTGGCACTCGGGCAGGCTTGCGAAGGTTAGGTTTATTGTTCATTACGGGATTAGCGGGATTAGTTATCAGCTTATCATTAGGGAAAGGCTGCTGTTCTCTATCGTGACTAAGTACGGCAATGTAATGGCCTTCCCCCCGGAGCAGGTGTGGCCATAATCTAACAGTACCTTCCACCGCCTCAACTGATTCAGGCTTGAAGGATTCATCGGAAAGCCAATGCTCACCAGCAATCCAATCCGATCTACCCGATGCCCATCCGTAGGTAGAGTCTATCCGTTCAACCTTAAATTCAGGATGTCCATCCAGAAATCGAGCAATCGTCGCTTCATTCTCTTCAGGGGAGAATGTACATGTTGAATAGACGATCCGTCCACCAGGTTTAAGGAGGAGAACAGCCGCATCTAGAATCGCCTTCTGCATCAATGAACACTTCGCTACAGAATGTGTATCCCAGCTCGATATCATTGAATCATCCTTGCGGAACATACCTTCGCCTGAGCATGGTGCATCGATTAATATTTTGTTGAAGTATTGGGGGAAGGAGAAGGCTAACGCATCTGGTTCCGCTACGGTGACCATGGCGTTACGAACGCCGAACAACGCTAAATTCTTCACAACCACCTTCTGACGTTCAGCCTGGTTATCATTGGATACGAGCAGGCCTTGGTGCTGAAGCTTTGCTGCGATTTGCGTTGATTTGCCACCGGGTGCCGCACACAAATCCAATACACGATCCCCAGGCTGAATCTGTAATAATTCAACAGGCGCCATAGCGCTCGGCTCTTGGATGTAGTAGAGCCCCGCATGATAGTAAGGGTGCTTGCCAGGCCTGTCCTCTTCTTCGTAATAGAACCCTTCTTCAACCCAAGGAATCGGGCTCAACTGAAAAGGGTTTAGTTCTAAGAATGCTTCTTTTCTAGCCTTTAGTGTGTTAATGCGTAATCCATAAATTCTACTGGCATCATATGAAGCAAGGAATGCGGTAAAATCCGTTCCCAATAAATGCTCCATCCTGTTCAGGAATGCCTCAGGCAGCTGCTTTATCATACGTTGTAGTGATCCTCAATTCATGACAATATAGTGACTTATCCTATGAATTTATCATTTAATCCTTACACCATCGGCAAAATGTATTATAATAATTTCTGTCAGGAAAAATTTCAGGAGGTTCTTAATGAAAAAGCTAATTATATATTTATCGATTATAGTTGCATTGTTCGCTGGGCTATACGCCCTGAACTACTTCGCTAATGGTTCATCGGACAACCCTTACGGGTTAAGAGAATCCGAATTAACTTCATCAACACGCAAACAGCTGAATGATCCTAATTACCAGAATATCATTTTACCCGATCAATTGAAATCCATGTTAGTTAATAAAGAAAGTGGCTTTATCTATTTCTTCAGTCCGGATTGTCCACACTGCGTTGCGACAACACCATTGTTAAACCCCGTTGCTGAACAATACAATGTTGATCTACCGAAGTTCAATTTATTACAATTTAATGAAGGCTGGAATACATTCGATATTGAAAGTACACCAACTCTTGTATATTACCAAGACGGCGTTGAAGTCGAGCGCATTGTCGGCGGCATGGAGCTTGTTGCAGGCGATGGCGGTCATCCGAAGGCAAAGTTCGAAGAATTCTTCAAGAAATATAACGTCCAATAAGCTCGCACAGCCATCGAAAAACGTAATGGTGTGGAAGTCCACGCTATTACGTTTTTTCTGGCCCGCAAGCGGCCGTCCGACTGGCTACTTGCACATTTTTTGTGCAAGTTTGCCCGCGAGCGGCCGTCCGACTAGCTACTTGCACATTTTTTGTGCAAGTTTGCCCGCAAGCGGCCGTCCGACTGGCTACTTGCACACTTTTTGTGCAAGTTTGCCCGCAAGCGGCCGTCCGACTAGCTACTTGCGCACTTTTTGTGCAAGTTTGCCCGCAATCCAGTCACTTCAATTCCCAACAATCGAA
>JBBDTA010000006.1:0-5969 GCA_040904605.1 Paenibacillaceae bacterium | reverse complement strand
CACTTTTTGTGCAAGTTTGCCCGCAATCCAGTCACTTCAATTCCCAACAATCGAATTGAAGATAGAACGAGCCTTGGAGGATGGATTTATCTGGAGATGAATAGGTTTTAACGTAAGCACATTCTGAATTAAGTAAAAACGAAGAAATTCAAGGGATTAGAAATCCCTTTGCTACTGAAACAGGACATGTAGCTGTAATAACAAGCCCCTGATGGAAACGTGTTTGTATTGGTTGGATAACAAATAATCAAGCACCTCCAGAACAAGTAATTGTCGATATATTTTGTAGCAACACCATTCATACGTTCCATCCAAACTACTCGGCGTTTATGATATGAATATAAATGCTGGATAAGATAGACCACTTAGGCTAACTGCTAGCACTCGTATAATTTCGCAGAGCGAACGTCCACAATCTCCGCGAAAGCCACAAGAACAATATCGCCACTCCCACAGAGATGGCTGCTTGACCCCAACCAAGCTTGCCCACAATGGAAGCAGCAGGGTATGTTGTGATAAGAGCAATAGGGAAAATATACATGAAGGCGAATCGGAAAAATCCCTTGTACACCGATACAGGAAATCTCGCAGTCTCGAAGAATGAGGAGAACAGATAAGACAGATTATCCACCTTCACCGCCCAGAATGAGAATATCATCATCCCCATCCATAGAGCGTACACGATCATGAGCCCTGCAGTGAATACGATGAGGAACATGAGAATATCCAATGCATCCGGCATCACATCCATCCGCCAGAGTGAGAAAGCAACCAGACCAAGACCAATCGCCACGTCCGCTAACCGCCAGAATACGAGGTGACGAAAGCTAACGAAAAACTGACTGTCAACGGGTTTGATCAGGATGAAATCCAGCGTACCCATCCTGATATGGCTAACTAATCGCGTCATGTTCGGCTGCAGGAAAAACTGGATTGCCCCCTGCATCGCATTGAATATACCGAGTAGCGCTAACACCTCATAATATCCCCAGCCCCCTATATCCTCCGCCCGATAGAAGAATAGCTGAACGGTTAACAAGGACAAGGCTAACCCGAATAAAGCAGTCAGCACGTTAGCCAAGAAATTAGCACGATATTCGAATTCCTCAACAAGGCACGCACGAAAAAACTCTCGAAACACGCGGACATATTTATGTATAATCTTCATTGCTCAATGCCCCTCGCCTTCCTTTCGATCCGATTATCCACCGACAGCACCATATTGTTTAACACCAGAACGCCACATGAAGCGGAATATCAATAGGAACACCAGAACCCAGCCTGCTTGAAGCAGAACATTCCAAATTATTAAGTCGGGTCTATCATTAAATTTGCCCATCATTAGCTCTACAGGAAATCCCACCGTGGGGTAAAAAGGTAACCAGCGAGCCAAATCTGCAACTACATCCGGAAAAAGCGACAATGGCGCAATACGACCTGCCATGAAGAGGTGAATCCCTTCATATAGCATATAGATGGATGTCGCTTTGTTGGACCAGAAGGCAATCATGCCAAATTCATAGCCGATCAAGAAGCGGATGACAGACGATAGGAATAATGACAGGAGAACCAGGAGCACTCCATATATATCAATAGGTAGTCTGAGTGCTGGAAAAATCATAGCAAGAACGATCCAAGCTGGTATGAGCACCATGGTGAAGAACAGCTTATATACGAGGTTTGCGGCTAAGCTCCAGTGGGCTGGGTGAAAGGGGCGAAGCATCTTCGCACTCATTGTACCTTCTCGTATATCGTGGTCCAGCTCCCACACATCCCACGAACGTGTCAGTCGTTCTACAACAAGTACCCCAATGAAATACAGCATATACTCTCTAGCTGTATAGCCCGTTGAATAACCGCTATCGTTAATAGATAGCCATACAGCAAGACTCACGAGTGGTTGGATAAAAGCACCGAGCATCCAGATGATACTTTCACTACGGTAAGCAATCATGACCGCCCATTCCATGCGTAGGAGTACATTATATTTGCGGATCAACGCGATCATCATAACACCTCCACCCGGAAAATCTACGAGACAGATTCGAAGGCCCGACTAATGACAGACTCCATAGAAGGATCCTCGATGGTTAAGTCTAGAATAGGGAATTTGCTCAATAATTTGGCCGAGAGCATGGATACTTCTCCTCGCTGAGCCTCCAGTTCAGCCTTCCACTGATCGAATGCGGCAAGTTTACCTTGATCCCCGATTTCCATCAATAGCTGCTGTTCATTGACCGGTTCAGAGAAGATCAGCTTGATTCTCTTGAACGGAGCATGCTTATCCACAAGCTGTGTAATGCCACCATCGTATAATAGCTTACCGCGATTGATAACCATAACTCGATCACATAACGCTGTAACATCAGCCATATAGTGGCTTGTCAGTAATATCGTTGCTTGGTATTGACGATTGTATTCACCAATAAATTGTCGCACGGCTTCCTGCATATTCACATCTAATCCAATTGTTGGTTCATCTAAGAAAACTATACTTGGCTTATGAAGAAGCGAAGCAGCCAACTCACACTTCATCCGTTCACCAAGCGATAGCTGTCTAACAGGCTTGACCATCAATTCATGAAGCTGAAGGAGATCTGCCAGATGATGCAGATGCTCCTTGTACTCCTTATCCGGGATATCGTAGATCACTTTATTCACAAGGAAGGTTTCAGCTGCTGGTACATCCCACATCAGCTGTCCCTTCTGACCCATCACTAAGCTAATCTTACGCTTGAACGATTGCTCATGCTGTGAAGGCACATGACCACCAACAGTTACCTTACCTGAGGTCGGATGTAACAGACCGGTTAACACCTTCATTGTCGTTGTTTTGCCAGCACCATTCGGACCCAGAAACCCAACAATTTGCCCTTCGGGTATCGTGAAGGAAATATCATCAATCGCTTTTACTATGGTGAATTCTCGATGAATTAGACTCTTGAACGAATTGAATAGTCCCGGCTGTCTGACGTGGACTTTATAATGTTTGCTCAGATGTTCAACTTCAATCATGGGTAACCGCCTTATACGCATTGACATCCGCCGCTAAGTGATCGTCGTTAATGATTACGTTGAGATCGTAGAATTCAAAAGGAGGTCCAACTAGCTCGTGTTGCTGTAATTCTATAACATACTGTTGACTTTCCCGCAGCAATCGCTCCATATCAATTCCTAGCTTATGATCTGGATATTGCTCCAGCTTACTTAATGCTTGTAACAATAGCTTAATCGCGCCACTCGTATTATTATTACGTGCATGGTAAAGTCCAACAGCCACCTGCAGAAGCCCCTGATAGAGTGGACTTCGGTTTTCCTCCATCCATAGCTCCTCCATCACCTCATGGCATTCAAAGTAATCTCTGTCTATGTTAAAGTGATATAGGAATTGGATATATAAAGGATCGTAGATCATTATAATTCCTCTCTCAAGGTTAATCTGTCCTGCCTGCCTTCGCTCGATTTATTGCATCTATGATTTGCAATGACAATACCTTTAGGCCTAGAATATCTTCCTTTTCCCATAGTTCATTAAAGTTTAATTGAAATTGTGCTGCTTCCCTTACTCGATGGTAGAAGTACAACTCTTGTATATCACTAAGAACTCGACTAACGAGGTTTGAGCTATCCTCGAACAGCTTCTGTGCGGCTACGATCTCTTCATGTATACTTGACATTTCCTCATCCAATTGGAACGCCGCTTCTGCCGCTTTCTGTAATCGCACGCGAATTAATTCAGGCAAGCTTTCCTTAAATTTGTAATTGAGTGAATGTTCGATCGTTGCCCAGAAATTCATGGCCAACGTGCGAATCTGCACCTCGGCTAGTACTGGCTTTACACCTAGCGCAGTTTGCACTGGATACTCAATGATCATATGGTAGCTTCGATAACCACTTTCCTTCTGATTGGTTACATAATCCTTCTCATAGACGATAACCATATCCTTACGCGCGCGAATGATATCGGATATACGTTGAATATCCTCAACAAATTGGCACATGATTCGTATGCCTGCAATGTCTTCAATACCTACCTCAATTTTGTGCATAGGTACAGCCAATCGTTTGGCCTTCTCCAGAATGCTTGATATTCGCTTAACTCGTCCTGTTACGAATTCGATGGATGAATATTCATCTCTGACTTTCATTTCGACACGTAAGGATTTTAATTTCACCTTTAACTCCTCAACAGCCTGTTCATAAGGAAGCAGAAACTTCCCCCAATCTCTTACCTCCATGCGATTTCCTCCAGTTTCAAGAATCAATCCCCACTGCCTCAGAGACATGCTTGAGTCCGTCTCTCCTCAGTAATTGGCTTAAGCCATTAGTAATCTCCCGAATAACACCCGGTCCACGATAGATTAATGCTGTATAGATTTCGATTAGACTAGCACCTGCTCTAATTTTCTCATATGCGTCCTCCGCTGTGAAAATCCCGCCAACACCAATAATTGGCATACGGCCTCCCGTCAGCTTATATATGCTACGTATTACCTCCGTGGAACGCTTGGCAAGCGGTTTTCCGCTCATGCCTCCGGTTTCACGCGAGTTTTGATGAGTAAGCCCGTCTCGACTAAGCGTCGTATTGGTCGCTATGATACCAGATATACGACTAGCACTTAGGGTTTCCACCACTTGTTCTAATTCATCATCCACCAGATCAGGAGCGATCTTGACCAAGATTGGCAACTGTCTCTGATATTTCTCCTTCTGCACTTCCATTTCCTGCGTCACGGCTTCAAGTAATTGACGAAGCTCAGCACCATGCTGCAGCTTGCGCAAATCTGGTGTATTCGGTGAGCTAATATTAACAACAAAAAAATCACCATATGGATACAATATGCGAATGCATGCTATGTAATCATTCATTGCCGTTTCATTCGAAGTAAGTTTATTCTTGCCTATATTCACAGCGATCGGAATACGTTGCTGCTTCAGCCTCTGAATATGAGCCAATTGCTTAGCCAGATATTCTGCACCGAGATTATTAAAGCCCATCCGATTTATGAGTGCTTCATCCTGTGACAATCGGAACAATCGAGGTAAGTCGTTACCAGGCTGCGGCTTTGGAGTTACCGTTCCGACTTCAACGAATCCGAAACCAATAGAGGAGAATGCTCGAATAGCTTGTCCATTCTTATCCAATCCCGCTGCTAATCCTATTGGATGAGGGAATCGCATGCCCCATAGGTCCATCGATAGCTCTGGTGTCTCCTGTACACCATACATCATATTAAGCAAGCCCGTGCCGCCTGGAATTTGCCCGATCGTGCTCAATCCACCAATTGTCCAATGATGGGCTGTCTCAGGATCCATTCTGAATAAAATCGGTTTCGCCACATGATGATATAACATATTAACCACTCCCATTATAGTCTGAACATAATATTCCTTCTGCTCAGTTTATCTTCTTCATCTCCAAAATGGAAGTGAGAGTCCTAATAAGATTTTGTATTGTAATCGCTTCACTAATCATTTCTCCTCTTGTCATGATTGTGGTAGTATATAACTATCGATATCCACCTATGCTTGAGAAGAAAGGTTGATCGCACATGTCCAAATTGTCTAAGAAAAAACCTACTTATGCAGAGCGGAACCGTAAAGCACAAGAAGTCAACAAGAAAGCCATTATCTGGGTCGGTTCAGTTCTTCTTGCCATTGTAATCATCATGACTGTTCTTATGATTATGAATAATACTTAACAATTTAATGAATGCAAATAAACACGCCACTCTCTCCCACATGTTACGGGAAAGGGTGGCGTGTTCTTCACGTCCAGATTATAAGTTACCTTAATACCACTGTTCTATATTCCGCAGACCATTCTACATCTAGACCAAGCTGTTCAGATAAGAAACGAACAGGTACATAAGTGCAACCATCAGTAATGAACGGCATGACATCAATCTGTGTGGATTCAACTACACCATCAACCGTTTTCTTGACGTCCACACTTCCTATCGTCAAGT
>JBBDTA010000005.1:0-12923 GCA_040904605.1 Paenibacillaceae bacterium | reverse complement strand
ATTCGGAAGATTTACCCCCTTATGTCCTCGATTTGATCGAATGGCCCAAGGCTCCCTTAACACTTTCCTTAGCGGCCAAACTGTTTTTTGTGCTAGTACGATATTCTCACCGTCACCAATTCTTACTAAAGAGAACGCCCGTTTATGCTGTATGGCGTATTGAATACGTCTGACAACACTAGGGAGTAATAGGTATCTGGACATCACATTCCCCACTCTCGAACAGCTATGTTGATTTGAACCATCTGTCTATAGTATATGTGGATGCTTCCAAAAAGCGCTTGAAAAGGGCTTGGCTTTGGCTTAGATCAACAAGGACGAATTAATTTCGAACGGCTGAAGAACCCCGCAGGATGAGCTTCGAGGGCAGAATAATATGTCGGGTCTGCTCTCTATTACCTTGTATACGCTCTATGAGTGTTTGTATTCCTATTGCACCGAAGTCGTAAGCTGGTTGGCTCGCGACGGTCAAGAAGGGGTCAAGAACATAATCAGCTTCAAGATCGTCAAAGCAGACAATAGACATATCCTCGGGAACACGATAGCCCTTAAGACGAAGAGAGCGAATTGCCGCTAAAGCGATCAGATTATTCGCTGCGAATATCGCTGTTGGTGGCTGCTTCAATGATAGTAGCTTCCCCATGTATTCATCAGCATTTGCCTGATTGAATCCCATCTCCATAATGAGTTGCTCATCCCACTGGATCCCATTCAAGAGCAGTGTTTCTTTATACCCCTCAAGACGGTACCTTGCTGTAGAAGTTTCCAAGTGACCGTTGATCATAGCAATTCGGTGATGACCGAGCTTCAATAGGTGCTCGGTTAATTTGCTTGCACCCTCTTTGCTGTCGCCCAGCACGGCATCGGCATTCACACCCGGCACCTCCCGGTCGATCAGGACGAAGGGAATGCGATATTGCTCCAACAGCTTAAGATGGGTAATCGAAGGGTCACCGACAGGTGTGATCATCACACCGGCAACTCGTGCGGAGAGAACGGTTTCGATGTATTCTTTTTCCTTCATTATGCTTTCATCACTATTCGAGAATAACAGCTGGTAGCCCAATCGTTTGGCAGCGTCCTCCGCACCTCTAGTAAGTGTTGTATAGAATGGATTTGTAATATCAGCAATAAGTAAAGACAGAAGCTTCGTCTGTTGAAGAACAAGGCTTCTTGCGTTGGAATTGGGAACGTAGTTCATCTCGACCATAATCTGTTGGATTCGTTGTCTTGTGGTTTCGCTGATCTTCCCGGCGTTATTAATTACCTTGGAGACGGTCATGGCCGAGCAATTGGCCTTCTTGGCAATATCATAAATGGTTACCATGTGATTAAATCCTCTCAATTCTCTTATGACAAGATACATATTGGTTCTAAGTTTACATGGAACGAGGTAGATACACAACAATTTATGTTGTGTATAACGTGGTCAAAGGCTATAATGGGGTTATCGATAACCCTGCGATTGATTGTAGGACGAATATTAACTTAAACCACTCATTGTGGGATACGAGGAGATGTCACATTGGACACTAATCAGTTTAGATGGAAGCAGAGTTTTCCGAAAATAGGTATTCGCCCAACCATTGATGGTAGACGCAAAGGAATTCGTGAATCACTCGAGCAGCAAACGATGGACATGGCCAAATCGGTAGCAATCCTATTATCAGAAAATTTACGTTATCCGAATGGTGCGCCTGTGGAATGTGTAATTGCCGAATCAACAATAGGAGGCGTTGATGAAGCTGCTGCGTGTGCAGATCAATTTCTTAAAGCCGGTGTTGGCGTTTCAATAACCGTAACACCTTGCTGGTGTTATGGTACTGAGACGATGGATATGGATCCATCCATACCCAAAGCTGTGTGGGGCTTTAACGGAACAGAACGTCCGGGCGCTGTTTATCTCGCTGCTGTACTTTCTGGTTATGCCCAGAAGGGACTTCCTGCCTTTGGCATATACGGTGAGCACGTACAGGATAGTGGCGATACCTCCATACCCGATGATGTTAGAGGCAAGCTAATTGGCTTTGCTAATGCTGGGTTAGCGGTTGCTTACATGCGAGGTAAATCCTATCTGTCCATGGGTTCTGTATCGATGGGAATTGCGGGTTCAATTGTAAATGATAGCTTTTTCCAAGAGCATCTCGGAATGCGCACGGAATATATCGATATGACAGAATTTACGAGACGTATAGACAAGGGAATTTACGATCCTGAGGAATATAAGAAAGCGCTTACGTGGGTAAAGGCGAATTGTATCGAAGGACCAGACAATAATGCGCCGGAGGCCCAATCGACTCGTGAGCAGAAGGATAAAGACTGGGAAACGGTTGTGAAGATGACGATGATTGCTCGTGATCTTATGATCGGTAATCCCAAGCTTGCTGAGCTTGGGTATGGGGAAGAAGCTGCAGGGCATCGTGCTATTCTTTCTGGATTCCAGGGACAACGGCAATGGACGGATCATTATCCGAATGGTGATTTTCTGGAGGCTATCCTCAATTCATCGTTCGATTGGAACGGGATCCGTGCACCCTATATGGTTGCAACAGAGAACGACAGCCTGAATGGAACGGTTATGCTCTTCGGATATTTACTAACGAACACAGCTCAAATTTTCGCAGATGTTCGCACCTTCTGGAGTGCGGAATCTGTTGAACGAGTTACCGGTTATAAGCTGGAGGGTGCTGCTGCGAATGGCCTACTTCATCTGATCAACTCCGGCTCTGCGACGCTCGATGGAACGGGAGAGCAGACCAAGGATGGCAAGCCAGCTATGAAGCCACATTGGGAGATATCAGCTGAAGAAGCTCAGAAGTGTCTAGATGCAACTTCTTGGCGGCCAGCTTCATTAGGATACTTTCCCGGAGGCGGATATTCATCTGATTTTCTAACTCGTGGTGGTATGCCCATGACGATGTCTCGTATTAATGTAGTTAAGGGAATTGGACCCGTGCTGCAAATTGCTGAGGGTTATTCCGTAGAGCTGCCAGACCATGTTCACGATATATTGGATCATCGAACAGATCCAACCTGGCCAACAACCTGGTTCGCACCTATTCTAACCGGTGAGGGTGCCTTTCGAAGTGTATATGAGGTTATGGATAATTGGGGTGCTAACCACGGCTCAATTAGCTTTGGTCATATTGGAGCAGATTTAATTACATTGGCGGCTATGCTACGGATTCCGGTGAATATGCACAATGTCGCAGACAGTCGGATATTCCGCCCAAGAGTGTGGGGATTGTTCGGAACTGCTAATATGGAAGCTGCTGACTATCAAGCCTGTCAGAATTTTGGCCCGCTCTACAAATAATTGCCGAAGGGACTTGCCCTATGAATAGTATGGAAATCCGCCAAGAGCTGTGTAAATACGCGCAAAAAACGGTAAACAACAAATTAGTTGTTGGGCCTGGTGGCAACATCAGTGCCAAGTTCGAGGGTAAGATGTATTTATCTCCTAGCGGCTTTGCCTTAGATGAAGTACAGCTAGAGCAATGGGTAGAGGTGGATATAGAGTCGGGAGCGATTACGGATATTGGCTTGCGTCCTTCCTCTGAGGTGCTTATGCATCTGTATGCCTATCGAGCAAATCCGAATATTAGTGCTATTGTGCATACGCACCCACCCTATTGTATTGCGTTCACTTTAGTCGAACGAGAGCTACCGATCATGTTCCCGGATCAGGCTGCTCTAGTCGGCAAGACTGTATATGTACCCTATGTACTGCCGACGACGGATAAGCTTGCTGATGCTGTGGTAGAGAAGATTGATTCCAGCTCTATTCTATTAGGAAATCATGGGCTGGTAACAACTGGACGGAAACTGCGAGAAGCTTATTATCGAACTGAAGTCGTGGAAGAGAGCTGTAAGATATATCTAACCGCCAATGCAATCCGTCCACCCAAAGTGCTTACAGATGAGGAATATAAGGAGATTACCTCACTGGAGAGCGAAGCTTATCGTATTCAATTGCTGCAAAAAATGAAGTAGTTTCGGAAAGGATTGTGTAGGATGACCTTGTTATCAACTGTGCTTGCGTTCGACTTGGGGGCTAGCAGTGGAAGGGCGCTGATAGGGCAATTGTTTGATGACAACGGGCAAGCCAAGCTACAAGTCAAAGAAATTCATCGGTTTCCTAATCATGCCATTCAAGTAGGTCATCACTTGCATTGGGACATCCTGCGATTACTACGTGAGATCAAGTCGGGAATTCGCAAGGCATTCCAGGAAGGATATGCTCCGGAAACGTTCGGGATCGATACATGGGGTGTTGACTTCGGCTTGCTCGATGGCAATGGAGAGCTCATTGGGAATCCTTACCACTACCGCGATTCCCAAACCGAAGGTCTTATTGAAGAAATAGAAGAGCTGATTGGTAAAGACGCTCTATATGAACAGGGCGGTCTTCAATTCATGCCCTTTAATACCATTTATCAACTATTCGCGATGAAGAAGGTAGCCTCTCCCAAGCTGAATATCGCTCATACCTTGTTATTAACACCAGATTTACTAATGTATTTCTTAACAGGTAAGAAGGTATGTGAGTTTACTATGGCTACGACCACCCAGTTATTCCTCCCAGAGCAGAGAGCCTGGAATTATGAATTGATGATGCAGCTTGGTATTCCTACACATTTGTTCCTTGATCCGATTCAGCCGGGACAGTTCGTAGGTCCACTTACTCCACAAGTGTGTGAGGAAATCGATGTTCCACCAATAATAGCAGTTGCTGTTGGAACACATGATACAGAATCTGCTATTGCTGCTGTGCCTGCAGTAAAGGATCAATTTGCCTATTTGGTATGCGGTACTTGGTCGCTGCTTGGGACAGAACGGCAGCATCCACTCCTTACTTTAGAAGCGATGGCGCTTGACTTCTCGAATGAAGGTGGAGTCGGTGGTACTTATCAGCTGCTTAAGAATATTATGGGCCTGTGGATATTGCAGGAGTGCAAACGGGAGTGGGAGGAACAGGGTAATGAGATTACTTATTCCGAACTAGTGGCAGGCGCTCAGCATGTGGGAGCTTTTCGCAGCTTGATTGATCCGGATCATTCACGATTTTATTCTCCAAACGGTATGGTGAAGAAAATTCAAAACTTCTGTAGAGAGACCGGACAGCAGGTGCCTGAATCTGAGGGAGAAGTTACACGTTGCATTCTGGAAAGCTTATCATTCCGGTATCGCCATGCGGTGGAGCAGATGGAGAACTTAACCGGTCATCGCTTCAATGGACTACATATGGTCGGTGGTGGGATTCAGAATGAATTGTTATCGCAGTTTACAGCGAATGCGCTCGGTCGTTCTGTCTGGGCTGGACCTGTAGAGGCAAGCGCAATTGGCAACATGTTAATGCAGTTAGTCGCACTTGGACGGTTCAACAATCTCCAAGAAGCTCGTAAGATGGTTGCTCAGTCTTTTCCGCTCTCAACCTACAGCCCTTCCGAGACGGAACAATGGGATTTAGCCTATAAAGCTTTTAAACAGCTCATTGGTAAAAAGTAAAATGAATGAATATAAGAAGGAGTGACGTTCCATGTTAAAAGGTATCCCATCCATAATTCCACCAGAGCTATTAAAGATACTCATGGAGATGGGTCACAGTGACGAGATTGTGTTAGCGGACGGTAACTTTCCAGCGGCCAGCCACGCACAGCGGTTAATTCGTTGTGACGGGCATAACATTCCCAATTTGTTGGATGCTATGCTTCACTTATTTCCCCTAGACCAATACGTAGATAAACCGGCAGCGCTCATGCAGGTGGATGCCGGTGATACAGTTGAAACCCCGATTTGGGAGCAATATCGTACAATTGTTGAACATCATTCAGGCATTATACAACCATTCGAACAAGTTGAGAGATTTGCCTTTTATGAACGTGCGAAACGAGCCTATGCGATCATAGCTACAGGGGAAAGCGCCTTATATGCCAATCTGATTCTCAAAAAGGGCGTTATCGTTTCGTGTCCTCATTCATTCTAAACGATGACATCATCATTATCATCGTGATACAAAATTCGAATAAGAATATCCTGATTGTAATTACCAAAATTTTTGCCGAATACGGTCAATCCGCGTCGATTACTGGTCGTCTCTGTAACAGCAATCTTGAAGCGAATATCACTCTTATAATCCAGTTGAATATCAGCTAATGTTACGTTGGAGATTCGGCAGCCGTCAATGTAGCTGCCTTCGCTATTGATCCGAATGAGCTTTAACATACCATATTGGTTGAGATGCGGCGGCCACCAGTCGGGATTAAAAGCACCTTTCTTATCTCCGAAATCTCCTGGACTCGTCCAAGATCCCAATTGGAAATCGTTCAGATAAAACTCAATGTCCGAAGGCCAATTATCAGAAAATCCAGGAGCTTCGGAGCTGATTTCTAATGAGAATTGCAGCTCCTGAAACGATTGGTTAGGTTTCAAGTAGTTCGGTATTCGGTACTCCAGAAACCCTTCAGTAAACCATACAATCTCAGCATCCACTCGCTGAGGGTCTGCAAAGTAACGCGGATCATCAAAGTCCCCGATAATACTGTGCTTAGTCGCCAAACCACAAGTAGGCTGGGCGATGTAGTTGCTATAGTGTCCAACCTTCAATTCCACCTCGTATAAATTCCCAATTTCTTTACTGCGCAGATCAACGATCAGCTTCTCTTCATTGAGATAACACATCTTCTGCAGACCATGCTTGCCGACTACTGTATTGATTTCAATGAGCCCGCTATCCTCGAGCTTCTTAATATGCATAGTGATTGCGCCGTTGGTAAGGTTGAGCTTGGTTGCCAGGTCATTTAAGTTAAGCGTTTGGTGCTGGGAGATAAGCTCGAGGATCTGAATGCGTATATCAGAGCCGAGTGCTTTAAAGATATTGAGCCCGGATTTTAAATCCTTAATGTGTATCATGAGACGGTGTATCCCCTTAGTAGTCATAATATTAGTTTAATGAAGCTTCAAATAGTGTCAAGAATAACCTGATGTTAATGAGTTCATATTTATATAATCACATGATCTTCCTAGTTGTCAATGAAACAAACGCATAATTACTTTATATTTTAGTAAAATGAAATAAAAAACAAGTTATTCGCAAATATATATTCAGTATTTTTCATTGAATATTGCAATATATTTTAGTATATTTTAAATAAGTTTAATAGAAAGCGTATACAATTTGATATTGACAAATATAAATGCCGTATATATTATAAAATCATAAATTGATTTACAAAAAACTAAATCAATTTATAAAAACAAATTTATGGGGGTATGATGAATGCAGAAGAGGTTATTGGTATTTTTAACATTGGTCTTGATTGTAGCAACTGTATTAGCTGGATGCTCTAACAATTCTAACAATGGTGTAAACGCTGTAAATGATGGTGCAAACGCTGTTAAGGACAATAAAGAACCTAGCAAGGACGCAGCAAAGCCAACTAAACTGGTTTTGTGGACATTCAATGCGCTTCACCAAACATTCTATGAGGCTATGGCTGACCAATGGAATGAGAAAAATCCTGATAAACCAATTACATTAGAAGCAACAACATATCCATATGATGATATGCATAACAGTTTGTTGGTTGCTCTACAGACTGGCACTGGTGCACCGGATATAGCGGATGTTGAAATTAGTAAATTTGCGAATTATCTGAAGGGTGAACCACAGCTTGTGGAACTAAATGATGTAGTTGAACCTGAATTAAGTAATATCGTTCAATCTCGTGTTGATATCTATGCGAAAGACGGCAAGTATTATGGCATTGATTTTCACATCGGGGCAGCCGTTATTTACTACAACACTGAGCTGTTAGATAAAGCTGGTGTTAATGCAGACGACATCAAAACTTGGGCTGATTTTGAAGAAGCAGGCAAGAAAGTACTAGCAGCAACAGGTAAGGTTATGACGACACTAGAAACAACTGATCAATGGTCCTTCTGGCCACTCATCTCCCAACGTGGTTCCGATTTCTTGGATAAAGACAAGAAAGTTATCCTTGATAGTCAAGCCAATATTGACACATTAACTTATCTACAGAATTTAGTTAAGCAGAAGATTGCAGTTGGTGCTCCAGGCGGTGGACATCATGCTGAAGAGTATTATGGCTTTATGAACAGCGGTGAGTCAGCTTCCGTATTCATGCCTTTCTGGTACATGGGTCGTTTCCTAGAGTATATGCCTGATCTTAAAGGTAAAATCGCCATTAAACCAATGCCAGCTTGGGAAGCAGGCGGATTCCGCTCGGCAGGTATGGGTGGTACAGGTACTGTAGTAACGAAACAATCGAAATCAATCGATTTAGCTAAGCAATTTGCTGCTTTCAGCAAGCTTTCTAAAGAGGGTAACATTGAAATTTGGAAGCAGTTGGGCTTTGACCCTATTCGTACAGATGTATGGGATTCTCCTGAATTGAAGGAAGCGAACAAATTCTCGGATTACTTCGGAGACGATATCTTCGATACACTTAATGAAATCAAAGATGAGATCAATGCTGTGAATATCGGCGAATTAACACCTGCCGCTTCAGATGTAGTTAGATCTCAGGTAATGAACAGAGCTATTATTGATCTTGAGGATCCAGCTAAGGTTCTAAAGGATGCAGCAGATTCGATTAGATAGAAGTATAGAACATCGGTGAATATCATAACTCACTAGCCCTGCATGTGAAGGGGGCTAGTGAGTCCATTTATAGGAAGGGCGGAGCTAAACTTTGGATACCAAATTAACCGTCAATGCTTCACCAAATAGACCACAGAGCAGTTTCTGGAAGAGTTTACCTTATTCCAAGAAAATCGCCCCCTATATTCTAGTATCACCTTTTATCATTTCCTTCTTAATATTCTTCGCTTACCCTGTAGTAAGCACTATTATTATGAGCTTTCAGGAAATACTCCCTGGGCAAGTTGAATATGTAGGTACGGCTAATTATGAGAAACTTACTAATGGGCAATTTTATCGTGCTATGTATAATAGTGCCATATATACGATCTTAACGTTGCTTGTACTCATACCAATTCCTCTTATCTTTGCAGTATTACTCAATTCAAAGACAATGAGATTCACAAACTTTTTCCGTTCGACTCTGTTTATTCCGGCTCTGACTTCTGTTGTTGTTGCGGGTACCATCTTCCGATTAATATTCGGTGAGTTGCCAGGATCATTGTTGAATGAGTTTATAGGGATATTCAATATTGCTCCAGTTAATTTTAAACAGAGCGCACCATTAGCCATGGTCGTGATGGTCATTCTTGCTACGTGGCGTTGGGTCGGTATTAATATTATTTATTTCTTATCCGGTTTGCAGAACATTCCTCATGAATTATATGAATCAGCAGAAATTGATGGGGCTAGTGCTATGGATAAATTCTTGAAAATTACGCTGCCATTATTGAAGCCGGTTACCATATACGTGCTGACAATCAGTATTTATGGTGGATTCGCTATGTTCACAGAAAGCTACATGTTATTCGCTGGCAACAATTCGCCCAAAGATATTGGTTTAACGATTGTAGGATACATTTATAAGTCCGGTATACAGAAAAATGAGTTGGGCTTTGGTTCAGCTATTGGGATAACCTTACTCGGTATCGTACTGATCATTAATGTCATTCAATTAAAATTCTTCGGGCTTTTCCGTAAGGAGGACTAACAATGGCCACACAAACCGGGTGGAAGCCCTCGACATTACTGCTGATTTTATTATTCGCGATTGTGTCTATCATTGTATTATTTCCTTTGTATGCGATCACGCTGGCTTCATTCAAGCCGTCAACAGAGATGATGCGTCAAGGTTTGAATGTCAGATTTGATTCGCATTTGTTCTCATGGAATAACTTTATCTCTGTATTCGAACATCGCTTCTATGTACGTTGGTATGCTAACAGCTTGTTCATCGCAGCGATCTTTACTGTATGCTCCATTATTCTTTCCTCCGTAGTCGGTTATGCACTTGCCATCTATGAATTTAAGGGAAGGAACCTCATCTTTGTATTGGTACTTGTTACACTGATGCTACCAACAGAAATTATTATTTTGCCTCTATTTAAGCTAATGATTTCATTCAAAATGATCAATACGTACTGGGCTGTTATTCTCCCATTTGTTGTTGCGCCGCTACCTATATTCTTCTTCCGTCAGTATGTAACTGGGCTACCCAAAGATTTTATAGATGCGGGTAGAATTGATGGTTGTACTGAGCTTGGGATATTTGCTAGAATATTCGTCCCTTTGATGCTGCCTGCTTTCGGAGCAATGGCTATATTACAAGCAATAGGCAGCTGGAATAATTTCTTGTGGCCACTTATTGTACTGAGAGCGAATGAGAAATTTACGATTCCAATTGGAATATCTACATTACTTACTCCTTATGGTAACAATTTCGATGTACTGGTGGCTGGTTCACTTGTAGCTATTCTGCCACTGCTCACACTTTATATTTTCTTCCAACGTTATTTCATATCTGGTCTTACAGTCGGTGGAGTGAAAGGTTAATACTCAATAGAGATCTAGCACATTATGATAAATAGAAGGAGAGAGAACCATGACAACACAAAAAGCAAAGATGGTTATTGATAAGGAATATAAGATTGCAGAGGTTGATCCACGCATATACGGATCCTTCATCGAACATCTTGGCCGAGCAGTATATGGCGGAATTTATGAGCCAGGACACCCATTGGCTGATGAACAGGGGTTTAGACAGGATGTTCTTGACTTAGTGAAGGAATTGAATGTACCGATTGTTCGTTACCCGGGAGGTAACATGGTGTCTGCTTACAATTGGGAAGATGGCGTTGGACCATTAGCGGATCGTCCAAGACGATTAGAATTAGCTTGGAGGACCATTGAAACGAATGAAGTGGGTACGAATGAGTTTGTGGACTGGGCTAGGAAAGCTAATTCCCAAGTGATGATGGCCGTTAATTTAGGAACTCGCGGTATTGATGATGCTCGTAATTTTATAGAATATTGCAATCATCCAAGTGGTACGTATTATAGTGACCTTCGAAGCTCACATGGCTACAAGCAGCCACATAATATCAAAACCTGGTGCCTGGGTAACGAGATGGATGGTCCTTGGCAAATCGGTCACAAGACGATGGATGAATACGGACGTCTGGCTTTAGAAACGGCTAAAGCTATGAGATTGGTTGATCCAACTATTGAGTTGGTTGCTAGTGGTAGCTCTAATTCGTCCATGCCTACATTTCCTCATTGGGAAGCAACGGTTCTTGAACACACCTATGAAGCTGTGGATTATATTTCTTTACACCAATATTACGGTAATCGCGAGAATGACTCAGCGAATTTTCTGGCCAAGTCACTTGAGATGGATCGCTTCATTAATACGATTATCTCGACCTGCGATTATGTGAAGGCGAAAACTCGTAGCAAGAAAACGATGAATCTTTCCTTCGATGAGTGGAATGTATGGTATCACTCGAATGATGCCGATCGTAAAATTGATCCATGGACGATTGCACCACCACAGCTTGAGGATGTTTATAATTTTGAAGATGCATTACTTGTTGGTTCATTACTTATCTCATTCTTGAAACGCTCAGACCGAGTGAAGATGGCTTGTATGGCACAGCTTGTTAATGTCATCGCACCGATCATGACCAATAATGGAGGAGCAGCTTGGAAGCAATCGATATTCTATCCGTACATGCATACTTCTGTTTACGGTAGAGGTGTTGCGTTAAACGTGATTGTGTCTTCGGGTAAATATGATAGCAAAGAATTTACGGATGTTCCTTATCTGGATGCAACAGCAGTCTATAATGAACCAACAGAGGAACTTACTATCTTCGCGGTTAACCGTAGTTTAGATGACGGACTAGATCTGGCTTGTGATGTTCGTAGCTTTGAAGGCTACCGTATTATTGAACATATTGTGCTGGAGAATAATGATTTGAAAGCAGTCAATACAGCTAAATCAGAAGAGGTCCGACCTCATAACAATGGTAATGCTAAGGTTGATAGCGGATTTGTTAAGGCTTTATTGCCGCAGAAATCTTGGAATGTGATTCGACTGGGCAAGTAAGTATAATGATACAATGATATAAAATGTTGACACATATAAGCAATTGATTATATTATAACAATATAATCAATTGCTTATATTTCTATGGAGTGGGGTGAAAGTTTGGAGGATATTATGAAAATTGCAGAGACGTTGAAGTTACTCGCAGATCGTACGCGATTAACGATTCTCGCACTTCTAAGAGAACGGGAGCTCTGCGTATGTGAAATTGTTGAAATATTAGAAACCACTCAACCGAATATCAGTCAGCATCTGCGGAAGCTTAAGACTGCTGGTCTTGTCTCCGAATCCCGTCGTGGTCAATGGGTGTATTATTCACTGTCTCTAACTGAAGTGCCGTACGTTCAGGCGGTGATGGATTATGTTCCTTCGACGAAAGAACAGCTCGACTCCATAGATCTCGATTGCACGGATGAATGCTGTGATTAGTCAGTACACTTATCAACAGGAGGATAACATGGTCTACATCGCATCGCTTATTTTTCTATTCACCTTAATATTCGTCATTTGGCAGCCAAAGGGGCTCAGTATCGGTTGGTCTGCTACTGGAGGAGCAATTCTTGCACTAGTCTTTCAGGTTGTTAGTTTTAGTGATGTGCAGGATGTAACTCTTATTGTATGGAATGCGACTATTGCCTTCGTCGCCATTATTCTAATATCTCTTATTCTTGATGAGATTGGATTCTTCGAATGGGCTGCTTTACATATGGCGCGTATTGCAAGAGGCAGTGGGAAGCTCATGTTTGTTTATGTGGTGCTGCTTGGTGCTACGGTAGCTGCCTTCTTCGCTAACGATGGTGCGGCGTTAATCTTAACCCCGATTGTGTTAGCCATGGTTCGAGCTCTCAAATTTGACGATCGTATGATTCTGCC
>JBBDTA010000004.1:0-12992 GCA_040904605.1 Paenibacillaceae bacterium | reverse complement strand
TTTGCTGTTCTCAAGTTCGCCGAGCTGGCAGAGTCGTATTATTCCGTTATTTTCTACTTCTATGGATTGGTGTTCGTGGCACTGCTGCTTACAGGTAATGTGCTATTCTTCCGCTTCCTGAAGAGTTTACCTTCAGAGGGTGCAGAAGAGGAGGAAGAGGATGGAAAGCTTGGCATTATTGCTGGCAAAATCGTGTCCACTGTGGTCATCATCATTGGAGTCATCATTGGCAGCATATCCTTATCCGGACTAGTCATGATGGCTTCTCTTAATACTGATCCTGAGAATGTGTTATTCGTCCTTTCCTTGATATTCATTCTGCCCATGTTATTCATACCTAGAATAAATTCCGTTGTCAGATATACCGTCTTAACCATCGGATATATATCAGGAATTGTATCCATCCTATGGCTGGGAGAGCATCTTCTCTCGCTCATCTACCTCATTCTCTCTATTGTGGGCTGGATTCGATTGGAGGGCCGCGTTCAACGATTATTCACATACATCATCCTGAACATCAACATGATCATTGTGCTGCTGCAGATGATCGATTTCTATTCGTCCGATCATTTGACTTATATTCTGCTCATGATGACTGTTATGAACGCAATTGTATATGGTCTGCATCTATTCCTGGCCGATGGGATTATGAAGCAGCAATTACGAGGAAGCAGCCTATACATTGGCTTATTCTTCTTGTTATTGTTAACCTTCATGGAAGAGATATTTCCTTATTCCTATGAATTATTTAACCTGTTAAATTTCGTATTGGTCACCTCGCTGGTATTTATCTTCATACGTCGCGAGAAGGCTCTTGATGTATCCTTGTCGTTGATCTTCTGGTTCGTATTCCTAGCTTACAAATATTATGATCTATTATGGACGCTTCTGCATAAATCGATCACATTGGCTATATTAGGGCTTATCGCAATAACCGTCACCTATCTAATCGCTCGTAGATACAAGGATCAGGACAATGCTGATGAATTCATCGGATTTCAGCTCCATAAGCAAGGGCTTCTCATTCTTATTGTGATCGTACTCCAATTCGGTTTTCTTGGCCTTCAGACCGTGAGTAGTGAGCGATTGCTGACAACAGGCTCCATCGTGAAGCTTGAGCTTCAACCGATCGATCCACGCTCATTACTGCAGGGAGATTACGTGAGGCTCAATTATACAATCTCAAATTTACCGGACGGAATTAGTAAAGAGTTGGATGAGCAGGGTATTCAAGGCCGAATGGAGATTGTGCTAGCCAAGAACGAACTAGGCTTACATGTATTTGACCGTCTCTATACGAGTGGCGAGAAGTTAGGACCGGATGAAATTGTTATTAATGGCAGAAGAGAATCATACAGTTGGAATCAAATGACTTACGGAATCGAAAATTACTTCATCCCTGAAGGAAGTGGACTTGAGGTTGAAGCCAATGCCCACTTCGCCTATGTTCGAATCGGATCTAATGGCAATGCCATGCTCGAGCGTCTTTCCGAGAAGTAATACGAATACCAATGCCTTTCTCCAAGATCAAAAAGATAATAAAGAACTAAACGACCTAAATATTGAAGGAGACCGGCTTTGAAAGTACACTTTAAGGTAAGCGTTATGACAACGCTTACAATATAAGGGGGTACTAACAATGAAAACAATTGCACGAATGGGAATGATCGTATTATTAGCTATTGGATTGGCAGCATGCTCCACTAAGGATGATGAAAAGCCAATCGTGAAAGTTGATGATAAACCAATCGTGAAAGTTGATGAAAAGCCAATTATCATCAAATTTTCTCACGTTACAGCACCTGGAAGCGTAAAGGGAAAAGCCGCAGACAAGTTTGCTGAATTGGTAGCAGAAAAAACGGAAGGTAGAGTAAAGGTTGAGGTGTTCCCATCCTCACAGTTGTACGGTGATGCTGATGAATTAGATGCATTGATTTCGGGTAATGTACAGATGATCGCACCGTCTGTGACGAAGATGGTGAAGCTGGATCCGCGGTGGCAGTTTGTGGATATGCCTTACCTATTCCAAGATGAGGATCATGCCCGGAAATTTTTCAACAGCGATTTAGGTAAAAATTTGTTAGCCGGCGACAAGCTTGTTGCGAACGATATTTTGGGTCTTGTGTTCTGGGAGAACGGCTTCAAACATTTAATGAATAATAAAAAACCACTGCAGTCTGTCGCAGATTTCAAAGGAATGAAATTCCGTGTACAAGCAGGCAAGGTTTTGGAAGGACAATTTAAAGCGCTTGGTGCCGGCAGCGCAACCATCGCTTTCGGGGAAACTTACGCTGCTTTGCAGCAAGGAACTGTAGACGGGACTGAAAACACATTTAATAACATGGACACGCAAAAATATCAGGAGGTTCAAAAATATTTGACTGTTAGTGAACATGGCCGCCTAGATTATGGTGTCTTCGTGAACCAAACCTTCTGGAAGGGCATGCCAGCCGACATACGCGCCAAGGTTGAAGAGGCTCTGAAGGAAGCTACTGAGCTGGAATGGCAGTTGGCACACGATGAGAATATGGCTAGCTTTGAGAATATGAAAAATGCAGGCAAAGTGCAAATCAACGTATTAACCAAGGAACAAAGAGCCGAGCTGGAAGAAGCATTCAAGGACGTATATAGTGAATTTACAAGCCTCATAACTCCAGAACTCATAGATGGTATACGTCAATTAAAGTAATAACGGCTAGGAGGATCTATCTTGAAAAAAGTGAAAACGTATTGGGCACTGTTCGAGGATATTTCCGCCGGAACTTTCTTCAGTGTAGGAATTACCTTAATTTTTTACGGTGTCGTGATGCGATATGTATTTAACGATCCTAAACCATGGGTTGAGGAAGTATCCCGCTATGCGGTCATATGGGGGGCGATGCTGGGTATTCCGATTGCTCTTCGTAACAACCATCATATCCAAGTCGATATGTTATACGAGAAACTTCCTGCTTACATGCGTAGATGGGTTGATATATTCGCTTCCTCAGTAGGTATATTATTCTGTTTGTTCTATACTTACTATGGTTTCATGCTGGTCTATAAGCGGTACAGCTCGGGAATGGTTTCTATGGACGTAGGCGTTCCAATGTGGATTATTTATCTCATTCTCCCGATATCCGGAGTCATGTTCTTGCTTCGTTTCACTGAAAGACTTGCCGATGTATGGCGGGGAAAAGAGGTAAGCCATGACAATCCTGTTATTTAGCATCTTCATTGTGCTGATGCTGCTTAGGGTTCCCATCGCTATCAGTTTGGCCCTTTCAACTATTATCGTCCTTACGCAAATCGATTTTAATTTACAAATGGTTCCGCAAAGGGTTTTTACGGCGATGGACTCCTTCCCGTTAATGGCTATTCCCGGCTTCGTACTCGCCGGTGTCATTCTTGCTCGAGGAGGCATCTCCAAATACTTGATCGGAGCACTAAGAGCGTGGGTTGGCCACTTGTCCGGCGGGCTTGCTGTAGTTACGATATTAGCATGTATGGTATTTGCCGCCATTTCGGGATCGAGTCCCGCAACAGCTGCAGCTATTGGTTCCATTATGATCCCCGCCATGGTCAACGCCGGCTATGATAAGAAGTACGCAATGGGTCTTGTTGCCGCTGCGGGTACACTGGGCATTCTCATACCTCCCAGCATTCCGCTCATCATCTATGGAATAACCGCTGAGGTATCCATTGGCAAGCTTTTTATGGCCGGAATCATTCCTGGTGTGATACTTGGAGGAGTGTTGGTCGCGTCAGCCATTTTCTATGCCAAGAAGAACAATTATAGAGGTGGTCGGAAGATACCTTGGGGAGAAAGAGGGAAGATGTCGCTTAAAGCCATCTGGGGTGCATTCTTACCGTTCCTGATCCTTGGCAGTATATATAGCGGAGCAGCAACACCAACGGAATCCGCGGTTATCGCCGTGTTCTACAGCATCGTTGTGTCAGTCGTTATTTACAGAGAGCTGCGTTGGAAGGATGTTCGTCCGATTATCGTTGAATCGCTTAATATCACATCGATGATCTTCTTGATCATCGGTGCTGCGAGCTTATTCGCGTTATACTTAACCAATGCACAGGTGCCGCAGCAGGTCGGAGAATGGATCGCTTCGAGTAATATGAATAAATTTACATTTTTCCTTATTGTGAATCTCATGTTCTTCGTTATGGGAACATTCCTTGAGGCTGTTTCCATCATCCTCATTACGTTGCCGATTCTTCTTCCCGTTCTGGCGCATATGGGAATCAACCCGATTTACTTCGCCATCGTTATGACGATCAATATGGAAATGGCTATGATCACGCCGCCTGTCGGCTTGAACCTGTTCGTCGTCAGCGGTATATCTAAGGAGAAGCTGGGGGAAGTGGTCAAAGGTGTAACGCCATTTATCGCACTATTCGTGCTCGTTCTGGTGCTTGTCATCGTTTTCCCGCAATTATCTCTATGGTTGCCGGAACGCATGGATTACTAATTCTCAGGCGGTAAGCTAGCATACTTGTGTTGCAATTCCTTTATGGATTGGATGAGATCAGGATCAATAATTGATTCGATTTCACTGAACACCCCATTCAAGGTGCTCATCCAATCCTTTTTTTGTTCAAACGTTAACTCGTCGATCTGAATCAGATGAGAGGCTCTTAATTCCTCTAACTGCTTCTGATTTATCTCGATGGCAATCTGATTTGCCCAAACGGATGCTTCGTCCATGGCCTCTTGAACCAGCGCTTTTAAGTCATATGGAAGGCCATCCCAGAATGTTTTGTTCATCAGCACTCCATATCCTAAATATCCGTGATTGCTAAGCGTCATATATTTCTGTACCTGATAGAATTTTTTGGAATAAATATTGGATATGGTATTCTCTCCCCCATCCACTATACCGGATTCCATACTACGATACACCTGATTAAATAAAATAGACTCTGTTTGTGCTCCCAATATAGCAAACTGTGCAGCAATGACCCTGCTGGGAAGAATACGAAAACGGAGACCCTTAAAGTCCGCCGGGCGAAGTAAAGGCCCTTTATTGCTTGTCATTTGCTTAAATCCATTGCTCCAATAGGCCATACCCACCATATTCTTATCTTCCAGCTTTTTGAATAGAATTGCACCAATTTCCCCGTTAAAGGCTTCCTCTACCGCTTCGAGATTTGCGAACGCAAAAGGGATATCCATCACCATCCAGTCGGATACTTCTTCGGAAATGACGGAAAAGCTTGGAGCAATGATCTGAACATCGCCATTCTTCAGCGCCTTCACCTCATCGTGATCATTATAAAGGATACTATTGGGGAAAAGCTCCACCTTTACTCGACCACCCGTTTTTTCTTTAACTAATTGGGCAAACCGTTGGGCAGCCAATCCCTTTGGCGTATTCTCCGCAACTACAAAACTAAACCTAATAACAATTTCTTCACCCAAACCGTCTTGTTCATCATCATAAGGATAGGGAAGAGAAGGAATTAGAGATGAAAAACCTATAGAGATGGCAGTGATGAGTCCAACGATTATAAATAGAACGATCCCCAGAAATTGTCTCATGCCTCCCAACCTCCCCCAAAGTATTTTTCCTTACTGAAAACGACTCCAATGGTTCGAGGTATTTCAATATTAGTGTATCATAAGATATGATAGAAAGTGAACGGAATACAGGGAGCGATGTCACTATGCTGCTAAGATTAAAGATGAACTGGAAAATCACGATTTTTTCGTTCAGCATCGTTCTATTTGCTCTATTCATCGGCGGAATCATTCTGATCGGGAATATGGTGCAATCAAAGGAGGAAGAGCTGGGCAGGCGGCTGCTTGTCACGGGGAGAACGATAGCTCAGTTGCCATCGGTCGTCGAAGGGATACGTAACCCGGAAAGTCAAATTGCAATAGACCCTGTTGTCGAACGAATCCGTATTATCAATGTCGTCGATTATATCGTCGTGATGAACATGAATAGAGCACGACTTTCTCATCCAATTGCCGCCCTAATCGGAACCATATCCAGGGGATCGGATGAAAGCTCGGCTTTTGCGGAGCATACCTATATCTCTAAAGCCAAGGGCGAGCTCGGTATTGCTTTAAGGGCATTCGTACCTGTCATGAATGAAGATCATGAACAAATTGGCGTTGTGGTTGTAGGCCAGCTTCTCCCTAGATTATCACAAATTCTGTTAGATTTACGCGGGCAAGTATACATTACAGTCCTGCTGTCATTGTTATTCGGCATATGGGGATCTTGGCTTCTGGCTAAACATATCAAGAAGCAAATGTTTCAACTGGAGCCCCATGAAATTGCCCGGTTACTCGTAGAACGAACAGCTACCTTTCACGCGATGCATGAAGGTGTTATTGCCATTGACAGCATGGGGCGAATCACCATATTTAATGAAAAAGCCTTGCAGATGCTTAGAATTGAGGGGGAAGTAGTCGGGAAATCCATTGCTTCGGTCATACCGGACACCGGATTGCCGGAAATCCTGCAATTAAACGCCCCGATATTTAACCGGGAGCTGCAGATCGGAGGGGCCCTCTTCCTGTGTAGCCACGTACCAATCAAAGTAGGCGATCAAACAATAGGTGCTGTCGCAATTTTTCAGGATCGAACAGAGGTAACCAAGCTGGCAGAGGAATTGACGGGGGTTAAGGAATTTGTCGATGCGCTTCGTGTTCAGAATCATGAATACATGAACAAATTCCATACCATAGGCGGGCTAATTCAACTCGACCATAAGACCAAAGCGCTGGATTATTTGTTTGAAATTACCGAGCAGCAGGAGGAGTTAATCGGCTTCTTCAGCCACAATATTAGGGATGAGAACATAACGGGACTTTTGTTAGGGAAAATCAGCCGGGGTAAAGAGCTCGGAATAAATCTCACGATTGATCGGCAAAGCCGGGTTGAGAATTTCCCCGAAAATCTGGACCACCATGATATGGTGATCCTTCTGGGTAATTTAATCGAGAATGCGTTTGACGCACTCAGGAACGTAGATCATCATAAAAACGTATTTATGAGTTTGGAGCAGGATCAAGAAGTATTCTCCGTCCTAATAGAAGATAATGGTTGCGGGATGGATAAGGATACGCAAGAGCATATCTTCGAACGCGACTTTTCAACAAAGGATGGTTATGGAAGAGGGATTGGGCTATTTCTTATTAGTAATATCGTAGAAAAAGGAAACGGGGATATAAAGATAGAATCCACACCCGATGAAGGCACCTGTTTTATAATTACATTCCCGATGTCATGGAAGGAGGAGGCTACAGATGGTCAAACCAATGATACGCGTTCTGCTGGTTGAAGATGATCCAATGGTACAAGAAGTCAATCGTGAGTTCATTGAGCGGGTGGAAGCTTTTAAAATCGTGGGCATTGCAAGTGACGGAATAGAGGGTATGGCGAAAATTAAGGAGCTCCTCCCGGATTTGGTCATTCTCGATATTTATATGCCTCAGCAGAATGGCATCAAGACCCTGCAGCAAATTCGGCAGGAAGAGCTGGAAGTCGATGTCATTATGATTACTGCAGCCAATGATACCCGAACGATTCAGAATATTCTCCACAATGGAGCGATTGACTACATTATTAAACCTTTTAAATTTGAACGGGTCAAGCAAGCCTTAGAAAGCTATCGCTCTAAGAAATTGAAGCTGGAACACGATGTCACTCTATCCCAAGTCGAGCTGGATCATCTTATGTTTGGGAAAACGAAGGAAGCCGCTTCTGTAAATCTGCCCAAAGGGCTGCAAGAATCAACGTTAGAACAGATTATGATTTATTTGACCGAACAATCGTTATCCCGCTCAGCTGAAGAAGTTTCGGAGGGCGTAGGTCTAGCCAGGGTCACGGCCCGCAGATATTTGGATTATCTCGAGAAGATAGGAAAGGTTAGCATAGATATCCAGTATGGCGGTATTGGAAGACCCATAAATCGTTATATCTTACTAAGCAAATAAACTTCCCACCCATCGTGGCGATAGAAAACAGGGATTGCCCCTTATAGCTTGACTATTGACTCCTCACCGATGGGTACGGCTTCACCCGCACATACGGATTCGAGGAATATATCCATCTTGTTAACGATTTGTTCATATTGAAAAGTTGACTTCACCCGCCGATATCCCGCTTGTGCTAACGATTCTCGCAACACAGGATCATTGTGCAAGCGGGTTACTGCTGCGGCAATGGCTTTGATCGAAGTAGGCTCAACAAGCAGACCTGTCGTATGATCAATCACAGCCTCAGCAACACCGCCGGTTCGACCGGCCACAGCTGGAAGTCCACAACTCGCCGCTTCTAGGTACACGATGCCGAAGCCTTCTACATCTCCCTTGTCTTCTAATAGTCTACTGGTCATGATAAAAGTATCCGCCGTATGATAATATTGCTGTACTCGTTCGGTATCATTCACACTACCAGCGAAGATAACACGATCACGAACGCCATACTTCTCCGCTATTCGCTCTAAATTGTGACGTTCCGGACCATCCCCGACAATCACATACACAGCTTGAGGCACCTGCTCTATAATCGCTGGTAATGCTTCAATGACTTTATCATGCCCTTTACGCTTAACCAATCGCCCTACCGTCAGCAATACATATTTGCCAATCAAATCATGCTCTTCTAGCAATTCCTTGGATTTCTCGCCTCGTTCAAACTTAGCTTCAACACCAGGATAGACGACCTGAATTTTCCGTTCATCCACACCATAATCCATAACAATTCGTTTCGTATATCTACTATTCGCCAGCACTCCGTCGGCTCGTCGCAGAATGGTTTTACATAACCAATGTATACCCCAGAATCGACGGAACTCCAGTAAATCCTTGCCATGTACAGACACGACGTATTTGCTGCGAAAGAATAATTGCAGGATGAGCCCAATCAGACCAATCAGAATATATCCATAAATCGTAACGTCCGTCTTCTCCGTGCGGATCGTCGCTAGGGTGTGATAGAGCAATCTAGGCCAACTGGAGATTTGAATCGTTTCTTGTTGCAAGAACCGTCGACGGATAACTTTATAGGGTTGGCCGCGATCGAACGACTCGTCCCCTCCGTATGCCGGCGCCAATACTATCATTCTATGCCCCGTAGTTCTGCATAGGTGATAATAATATTTCTGCATGCCTCCTATACCAGGTGGGAAAACTCCTGTAACGAGTAACACTTTCCTCTTGAATTTGTCTTTTTTCGTCTCTGCTATTGCCATATTAACCTCACCCTTCTACCAATGTAATCCGCTACGTTCAGAACACAGAATATTAGAATTTCCGCTAACAAGCTCCACAATCGGGCTATGATGGCGACGCGATAAGCAAGCTCCCAATCGATCTGTAAAGCGAGCAAGAATGTTAAAGCACCTTCACGTAAACCTAATCCACCAGGCAGCGGGCTTGCTAAGCCTAATAACCAAGCCAATGCATAAATACCTGCAGCTTCAATCATATCAATATTAGATACTCCAAAGCTGAGGAGTAGAAGCCAGAAGGCGATACCCATGAACAAATGACTTACCAAGTAGTAGAGAAAGCTGGCGAAGAATGCGCTTCTCGGGAAAATTAACTTTACTTGTGCAAGCTTGCTTACATGACGATGGATAAAACGTTCAATCCAGCCGCCAATCACATCATAATATCTGTATATTATCCATACAGCCATACATAGCGCTATTAAGACCGGCCAGACTACAAACTCAAGCTTCACGAACAAGAGTAAACCATAAGTTCCCGCTACGGCTGCCAGTAATACATTCTCATAATAGATGCTTTTCACCTGAGCGGAGAATGTAGCCCCATATTTGCCTGCCAGCATCATACGACCGACTAGATTCCAGATCGCACCGGGCAAATACTTCGCAAATTGTGAATTGACATAAATCGTCGTTCCGCGGAAAATACCTAGCTGTCGGATAGGGGTATTCAATAATCCCGACCAGATCCACGCTTGTATAAATAAGAATATGGAGAGAGCAAGCACCGAACCGTAGAATATAAATCCCACATGCTCAAAATACTGAACAATCTGCACACGATCTATCCATAGAAACCTACCGATAAAGTACAAAATTGCCAAGATCAAAGCATATTTCAGTACAAGCCTGATCGCTTTGTTGTCTCTCGTCAATTCGCACACCCACCTTTATGAAATTTGGTATAGTTTACGATTGTTATGGTAATATAGAAACCGTCATAGGTTAATGAATTTTAAACTTTATGTAAAGGTTATGCTCAATTGCTATGATTATACGCATAAAGGTACAATGGAAGAAGACAATAAAATGAGGAGGTTCAACTCTAATGAGCGAAATTGTAGAGAAAATCCAAGAGCGGTTAGAAGCAATGAATTTAGTTGAATTGAACGCGCTTGTTCAGATTAATTACGGTGAGTGGCGTAAAAACGAAGGCAGCATAGAGCAGTGGAATCCTGCCGGAAACCCCACCCATGCACATGATATAATGGACAAGTTACTCGAGGATGGATTATTCGTTAATTTATTCGGCAGACCTGAGGAATGGACATGCGAAATTCTAGACAAGCAAGCGACCCTCTTCGCGGAGATCACATCCAGTACGATGGCTCGCGCCATATGTGAAGCAGCTCTTATTATTGTACTGACCAAATACGGCGAAATGATTAAGGTGTAAGTTAGACACTTGATCATTGGTAAGGTGATTAAGGTGTAAGTTAGACACTTGATCATTGGTAAGGTGATTAAGGTGTAAGTTAGACACTTGATCATGGTATATCCGGGATCTGCCAATCAATTGGAGTACTGCCGATGCTAATCAGAAAATCATTCGTTCTGGAGAAGGGACGACTGCCGAAAAATCCTCGATATGCAGCCAAAGGGCTAGGATGTGCGGTGGGGAGAATATAGTGATGAGGGCTTGTAATTAGTGTTTGCTTTTCTTGGGCAGGATTACCCCATAACAGGAAGACAATCGGTCGCTGACGTGTATTCAACACCTGAATGATTCGATCCGTGAACAATTCCCACCCCATTCCCCGATGGGAGCCCGCTTCATTCGCTCGAACAGTTAAGGATGTGTTCAGCAGTAATACCCCTTGCTTCGCCCAAGAGGTCAAATGTCCATGGTTCGGAATGATACAGCCCACATCAGCTGCTAGCTCCTTGTAGATGTTGCGTAAGGATGGGGGTACCTTAACACCTGGCTTTACCGAGAAGCTAAGGCCATGAGCTTGTCCCGCTCCATGATAAGGATCTTGACCTAGGATGACCACCTTCACAGCGTTTAACGGTGTTAATTGCAGCGCAGAGAAAATATCCTGCTCTTCAGGATACACTTCTCCAAGTACATACTCCTCTTGAACCGCCTTCCATAGCTTCAGATAATAGACTTGCTCGAATTCTGTTCCCAATACGGGTAACCAATCATTCAGTAGTTCAGCCACAATCGATCTCCTTATCCCTCACTCAACTAATTGGGTTGTCGATCAAGAATATGACCAAACCCATCGTCCAGAACGATAGAAACATTATCACATAAAACCATTCCAAGGCTACTCCACCCTACCCGAAATTTATCCTCCTGCAATTATTCAACATCTCCTGACAAATTACCTGCAAAAAAAGGCTTCTCCAGTAGATATTACCTACTTCGGGATAGCTGCGTATTATAGCACTCTTCTTGCTGTCTTATAATGATTTTCCCAGAATCCGCTTTCGATCGTACCTCCCAACCTTGGACTGCTGAATGGATGATCTAGGTAGATCGATGCTTCTCTATAGTAGAAAGCTGCAAGAGTAAAAAGCTGCAAGCAGAATAGATAAAAATAGAATATTATGAAATTATTGACTTGTTAGGGTGAATAAGTACATATAATCTAGCTGAACAATGGTTTCTGTTAGATATGCAGATGTAACTGAGCCTGGTTTCCGGGATGAATTGAGTATGGCAATAATCTCAGCGCCTGTAAGCACGCCTACACCGTGACCATAGTAGAGATGATTCGAAAGCAAAACCGCATTCTCACCTTGCCATTGGGGAGTCAGCGGATTAACGTCTGGATTACTGAAATAAACAACATCTCCATGGTTAACCGTCTGACCTTGAGTAACCTTCAGTCGGAGATCTGCATCATATTGCCAATCCCTTATATATAAGGAGGCGAATAGCTTATCGAAGATACTCTCGTCTAAAGTATCCAATACAGCTTTATATAGTATAATAATAATGGCTGTCGCACATTCAAAAGCATATAACGGACCACTTGAGTAGATGTCTCTTATTGCAACAGAAGGTTTAACCGTGGCTTTGAGTAAGAAACCGCCATTCGCGGTACGTGTCCAATAATGCTCGTTGCAGCGAGATTTCTCGAAAATTTCAAATTGCACTCCGCTTTGATTCAAGGCCAGTGCAGATCGTACCACTCTACCTCTTGTACGCCATTCGAACTGATTAGCATGCAGATTCATCGGAACCATGGCCATAGGTATCACCCGCCCCACAATGTTTACTGCATGTTATTCAATGGAGAGCCTAATCGTTCATTATAAGTTATGTCTATAGATATTTTATTTCGTGTTTGACCTTTCGGAAGAAATATGCAATAATGAGTTTATTGTATTGTATGGAGATATTAGCACATTGTATTAGGGGCTAGCACTTCAACACAAACACCCTAATAGATGTGCATTTTCTATCTTCAGCATAATCAGCAATAAAATTAGCAATATGGAGGTTTTTTGAAATGGAAACAGGAACAGTGAAATGGTTTAATGCAGAAAAAGGCTTTGGATTTATTGAAGTTGAAGGCGGCAACGACGTTTTTGTACATTTTAGTGCAATCACAGGTGATGGCTACAAATCACTTGACGAAGGTCAACGCGTACAATTCAATATCGTTCAAGGAAATCGCGGCCCTCAAGCCGAAAACGTAGTTAAGCTATAGAGTTTAAACGAATAAAGAACTGCCCTCGATCGGGCAGTTCTTTTTCACATTAAAAACTTATTGCTTATGCTAGCGTGTTCATCAAAA
>JBBDTA010000003.1:0-13369 GCA_040904605.1 Paenibacillaceae bacterium | reverse complement strand
AAGAGAAATTGCAACAGCGATTATCCAAGATGTCTAGCGGTATAGCCATCATTCTAGTAGGAGGCACAACGAATGTTGAGCGCCGGGAAAGGTTGCTCAGAGTTGAAGATGCATTAAATGCCACACGAGCCGCAATGGAAGAAGGAATTGTGGCCGGAGGGGGGACTGCCTTATTGCAGGCTTCATCAACAATGGAAAAATGGCTTCTGCCCCTACAGGGTGATGAAAAAGTCGGAGCTCAGATTGTCCTGAACGTCTTGCCTACGCCATTGCAAACCATTGCTACTAACTGCGGCTTTGATGGGGCTTCTGTTACGGAAAAGGTTAAAGCACTGCCTAAGGGATACGGATTCAACGCCCTTACGGAAGAATACATCGACATGATTTCGAATGGAATTATGGATCCTGTCAAAGTCACATGCTCCGCTCTTGAAAATGCGGCATCCATAGCTTCTTTAATTATTACGACGGAGTCATTGATTACGAATAAGCCAGAAACAGGCATCGATCCTACCAGCGGTCCTTGTCGTGGCGGAGGAGCAGAATTATTGGAATAAAAAGCAATCTTGTTCACTCTCCCATGTAGCATCTAATAGATTCTTTTCTAATTCTATTGTAATGTCACATCAATCTTGTTAGACTTTTCCTATATGATTAACTGTTTATTTCGACGAATGAGGTGAAGCATGGGCAGAACGAAGCACACGGGGCCGATCAAATTGCCTACCAAGCTGGATCCTAATCTATGGGTGAGTAAGGCTCCCTTTGGTTTGGGTCGAATCAAGCCACATCATATTCGTGATACGATGAAAGTGGTATGGGAGAATAAGGACAATCTACCTTATGCCTATCGGATTCTGACCCAAGGGGTTTGTGATGGATGCGCACTCGGAGTTGCAGGGCTCTATGACCAAACCTTAGCTGGTCCGCATGTGTGTACAACGCGATTGAATGTTCTGCGCCTGAATACGATGTCAGCTATACCTCCGAGTATTCTACATCAGGATATAGATGAGCTTCGCAAGCTAGATAGCAGCAAATTAAGAAAGCTAGGGCGTCTTCCTTATCCCTTGATTAGAGAGGTCGGAGAAAATCGCTTTCGTCGTATAACATGGGATGAAGCGTTGGCTCGAATTGCTGAGAAGATACGCTCCATCGATCCGAAGCAGCTCGCTTTCTACTTAACTGCACGTGGAATTACGAATGAATCGTATTATGTTGGAGCCAAGACCGCTCGGTTCTTAGGTACGAATAACATCGACAATGCCTCGCGGATCTGTCACTCTCCATCCAAGACTGCATTGAAGCGTTCCCTTGGTATTGGCTCTTCTAGCTGCAGCTACAAGGATTGGATCGGTACCGATGTGCTTCTATTCTGGGGAAGTGTCGCAGCTAATAATCAACCTGTTTCTACCAAATATATGTACGCTGCCAAGAGAAAGGGCACCAAAATCATCATCATTAATCCCTATCATGAGCCTGCGATGGATCACTATTGGGTTCCCTCGATACCGGAGTCAGCATTATTCGGCACAAAAATTGCCGATGATTTCTATAAGGTCAATATTGGCGGGGATATCGCATTAATGAATGGTATTATGAAACATTGGTTCGAGATAGAACTGGAGCGTCCCGGGTCTGCAATTGACCATGCCTTCGTGGCCGAGCATACACATAATTACGAGCAGCTTAGAATGCACGTGATGCAGTGTGATTGGGCGCTCTTGGAGCAGTCCTCTGGTTTAAGTCAGCATCGAATGCGCCAATTAGCCGAATTGCTAGCTAACGCTAGATCTGCCGTCTTCGTCTGGAGTATGGGTTTAACGCAGCATCAATTTGGCACGGATAATATTTCTCAGGTTGCTAATCTAGCCATGCTTCGCGGTTTTATTGGAAGGGAGCATTGTGGTGTCATGCCGATACGTGGGCATAGCGGCGTGCAGGGCTCTGGTGAGATGGGGGCTGATCCATTCAGTCTTCCTGGGGGCGAATTTAAAGGGGATGATATTCGTCGCATTGAAGATGTTTGGGGCTTCAAGCTACCCGAATGGCAAGGGGATATTGTCGGTGTTTCACTTGAGAACGCCATGCTGCCCGACGACCATGAACGGAAGCTAAAGTTATTCTATACATCTGGAGGTAACTTTCTAGAGACCATGCCCGAGCCAGAATTCGTTAGAGGATGCCTAGAAAATGTTGATATTCGTGTGCATCAGGATATTATTCTGAATACATCCACGTTAGCTGATGCAAGGGAAGCAGTGATTGTTCTGCCCGCAATGACACGCTACGAGCAGCCTGGTGGAGGCACATCAACTTCCACAGAGCGAATGGTCTATTACTCTCCTGAGATCTCTGGCCCCCGCATCGAGGAAGCCCGAGCCGAGTGGCAAATTTATAGTGAATTAGCTTCACGCGTTTATCCAGAGCGGAGAGCATTCATTCACTTTGATAACGCGCAGGACATTCGCGAGGAGATCGCCAAAGCCGCACCAGCCTATGATGGCATTCAGCATCTAAGAACGACAGGCGATGTGTTCCAATATGGCGGCGCGTGGCTCTGTGAGGATGGCATCTTTCCAACCTCTGATGGCCGTGGCACATTGTTCGCCATTGAGTTACCCGAACGACGTAAGCCAGAAGGTCATTTCTATATGACCACCCGGAGAGGTAAACAATTTAATTCGATGATCTATGGGGAGAGGGACTCCTTCAATGCCGCAGAACGCAATGATGTGCTAATCCATGAGGAAGACGGACATATGCTTAATATTCACGATGGAGAAGCGATCGTGGTTTATAACCAAGTAGGCATGTTCCATGGCCGCTGCAAATTCGCGAATATCCGCAAAGGCAATATTGAGCTTTATTGGCCTGAAGCCAATGTGCTCTTTCCAAAAGGAGTTTATGAGCAGCACGCTGGGATTCCTGAGTATAATACAACGGTTATTGTAGAGAAGGCCGATACGTACCATGCTTTCAAGGACACAAGATATGTAGAGAAACGCATCGATGAGCTAGAGGATATAACGGAGTGATTGCGTTATGATGTTCTGATCGCGAGTGCTGGAGTAACTTCATACGAATAGCGCATCAGTTAGCGCTAGAATGTCGCGTAAATGTACTACATTTTGTTGGAAAGTAACATTTGGAGTGTACAGCGCAAGTTTCGGCGCTAGAGCTCCTTCTAGACAGCACTATAGCGCCAAAACTTGCGCTGTAGTACGAAATTCGTTGCTATGAGCATGATTTAACGAAATTGGGCTGCATAGTAACGCCAGTTATTGCGCTAATTCAATAGTAGCTTAGACGCACATAAAAATGCCACGCTCGATCAACCCGAGCTGGCATTTTATGTCGTAATTGAAGTAACTGCTACGTTCTCATCAAGAGGACTTCTTCCGGTTTCTCGTGTAAATGTCGACATAAACGGCAAGCACCAGAATGGAGCCCTTCACGATATATTGCCAGAACGATTCGAGATTCATAATACTCATCCCGTTATCCAGACTAGCCATGACCAACGCTCCGATCAATGCTCCGCCTATGGTTCCAATGCCGCCCATCAAGCTTGTTCCACCTATAACACATGCCGCAATCGCATCAAGCTCATACATCGTACCCGCACTCATTGTAGCTGCATTCAGTCTGGCTACAAGAACCAAACCAGCAACAGCTGCTAGCGAATTACACAATATGAATACGATTAATATCCGACGTTTGATGTTAATCCCTGATAATCTCGCAGCCTCAGGATTACCTCCAATTGCATAAACGTGTCTACCGAAGGTTGTATTCCTGGAGATGAAGGAGAAAACTAAAGCCAATACTATAACCATAACGAATGGAACTGGTATCCCTTTGTAAGAGTTCATGATATTAACAAACCCAAGAATAAGCACGCCATATACGAGTATCTTTGTAATACTAAAGGCCAACGGTTCGACGTCAAAGCCAAATTTCTGTCTAGCTGCTCGCTTACGAATGATAAGCAACCCGGCTACGACTAAAGCGATTATACCAAATATCCAACCGATCAAATCTACCATATAGGATTGTCCTACCGACTTCAGTGAAGGCGATAGTGGAGCAATGGTAACACTTCCAGTAAGACCGAATAACATGCCTCTGAATACGAGCATTCCTCCGAGCGTAACAATGAACGCAGGTACAGCTCGGTAAGCGATAATCCAACCTTGGAAAAATCCGATACATGCTCCGATCGCTAAGGTGACTACAATAACAGGTACCGTACCCCAATCATACCAAACGTTTAGAATCGCCGCGATACCACCCGTTAATCCCACAAGTGAACCAACAGATAAATCAATTTGTCCTGCAACAATAACTAGAACCATACCAATAGCTAATATCGATGTGACGGACATCTGAAGGAATAAGTTCGATAGATTAGTTACTGAGAGGAATCGATCATGCATGAAAGCGAATAAAATCCATATCGATAGTAAAGCTCCGATCATGGTATAGGCTCTTACATCCAGCTTAAACCATGTTATTTTGTTCTTGTCACCAACTATGACCTCTGTGTTCGTACTCATCCTTTATTACCTCCTGTTGCAGCAGCAATAATATTTTCTTGTGTGGCTTCACTAGCTGAGAACTCACCCGCCAGCTTTCCTTCGGAGATGACTATAATTCGATGACTCATACCCAGAAGCTCTGGTAATTCTGAGGATATCATGATAATGGCAACACCCTGCTCCATCAGGTCATTCATGATATTATAAATCTCAAACTTAGCACCAACATCGATTCCCCGTGTAGGTTCATCCAGTATGAGTATCTTAGGTGCTGTCATCAACCATTTGCCCAAGACCACCTTCTGTTGATTGCCACCACTCAATGTTCCCACAATCGTTTCTACTGAATTGGCTTTTATTCGCAATGATTTAATGTATTGATCACCACTAGCGATCTCCTGATTCTCATCGATAATACCCATAGGAGAAATTTTCAATAAGTTGGCTAGTGTTATATTACTCTTAACATCCATACCGAGAATAAGTCCGAATCTCTTACGATCCTCTGACACGAGAGCCAATCCATGCTTGATGGCATGCTCTGTGTTCTTGATTTTCACTGGCTTGCCTTCAATCTCTACAGTACCCTTGCTATGACCTTCATATGCTCCGAAAATGCTCATGATCAGCTCGGTACGACCTGCCCCCATAAGACCAGCTATACCTAAGATCTCTCCTTTTCTAACTTCAAAAGAGACATTATCCACAACCTTCTTACCTGGAATGAATGGGTTCTGAACTGAATAATTCAATACCTTCATAATCACATTACCTGGGTTAGCTTCCCTCCTAGGGAAACGTTCCTTCAGCTCACGACCGACCATTAAGGAAATAATCCTGTCCTCTGTTAATTCATCAATCGGATGTGAAGCAATCGTCAGACCATCACGCAATATCGTTACTGTATCGGCGATGGCTAACACTTCATTCAATTTATGGGATATATAGATGCAGGTAACTCCCCGTTTTTTGAATTCTCGTAATATATCGAGTAGAATTTCTACTTCCTGCTCGGTTAATGCTGCTGTTGGTTCATCTAGAATGAGAATTTGGGCATTCTTGGACAAAGCTTTGGCGATCTCCACCTGTTGCTGTTTGCCAATACCAAGATTTCCTGTCATTTCCTCAGGGTTTAATCCGGCTAAGCCCACCTCTTGAAGCCACTTCTCACTATCTCTGAATACTCGCTCCCAATTGATAACACCCAAGGTAACAGGCTCATTGCCCAAGAATAAATTCTCACCAATCGATAAAGTTTTAACCAGTGCAAGCTCTTGATAAATAATCGCGATGCCTGCTTCTTCTGCATCTCTAATTTTGTGAAATTGTCTCTCTTCACCATTAATCATAATCTGCCCATCATATGTGCCATGTGGATATAAACCGCTTAACACCTTCATTAGGGTAGATTTACCTGCACCGTTCTCTCCACAAAGTGCGTGAACTTCCCCTTTTTTCACAGAAATATTCACTTGATTTAACGCTTTAACACCTGGAAACTCCTTGGTTATATTCCTCATTTCCAAAGCGACTGTCATCGATTTCACCTCATGATTAGGAAAGGGGGAAGTGTGAAAGCTATAAGCTTCACTTCTTCCCCTTCCTGTTATATTACTCTGATCATAAATATTACCTTTTCTCTATTTAACGTTCTTGTATACATCTTCTTTCGTATGGAATCCATCAGCGATTAACGTAGCATCAATGTTGGTTTTATCTACAGCAACTGGATCTAGCAGGATGGAAGGAACATCGATCTTGCCATTGTTGATAACCTTGTCTGTATTGATTGTTTCGCCGTTTGCCATCTTAACTGCAATATCTGCAACTTCTTCAGCTAACGCTTTGATTGGCTTGTAAACGGTCATTGTTTGGGTTCCTTCAACGATACGTTGAGCTGCTGCTAATTCCGCGTCTTGTCCGGATACTGGAACCTTACCGTCTAAGCCTTGGGAAGCAAGCGCTTGGATAACACCACCAGCTGTTCCATCATTAGCTGCTACTACAGCATCAATCTTGTTGCTGTTCGCTGTTAATGCATTCTCCATATTAGCAAGTGCATTAGCAGGGTTCCATTCTTTCGTAAATTGATCATATACCACTTCGATATCGCCTGAATCAATTAAAGGCTGTAGAATGTTGAATGCACCTTTCTTGAACAAGTGGGCATTGTTGTCTGTATCAGCTCCACCGATATATACATATTTACCTTTTGGCACTAATTTCGTAATCGCTGTTGCTTGCATTTCGCCTACACGCTCATTATCGAATGACACATATAAATCTAGGTCAGAGTTCTTAATTAGACGGTCATATGCAATAACCTTAATGCCTGCAGCATGAGCCTTCTCTACGATCGCTGCAGTTGCTTCCGCATTGTTAGGTACAACAACCAATACGTCAACACCTTGGCTAATCAAGCTTTCCGCTTGGGAAATTTGTTTAGCATCATCATTGTTTGCCGCTTGAACATTAACTTCCGCACCTAATTTCTCCACAGCTGCTACGAAGAAATCACGATCCTTCTGCCAACGTTCTTCTTGTAGTGTAGCCATTGAGAAACCGATAACGATCTTGCCTTTTGAATCTTTGTCTTTACTGGAAGACTTATTATCATTGTTACCTGAGCTACATGCCGCCACTGTGAATACTAGAACTAGAATCAATGCTGCTAATACAGTTTTTTTGATGCTTTTCATCGTTTTTACCTCTCCCTTTTGTTAAATGTAAATGCTTACAATAACGAATATATCATCGTTCGATCTTTGTTAATGATTTTGTTTCTTCATTCTTTTGTTATCATCTGCACTTTTTTAAGCGCTTGCATCATGCATATGAAATTGCTCTACTAATTTCTTGAGTTCTTCTGAATGCTGCGACATATTCTGTGTGAATGAGAGGATCAGATATGTACTACTGAGCTGCTCCTCCGCTGAGGCGGAAATCTGCTGACTCGAAGCTGACTGCTCCGTGGATAAGCTGCTGATTAGATTGAACACATCAACGACCTCGACTACCGTCGAGAGCATATCGTTCGCTTCCTCCTTCGTCTTCGCACCATTGCTCATAACTTGATTATTCATGCTCTTAATCGTCATGAAGGTTTGCATCATCTGCTCGATCTGAGCTGTTCCCTCTGAGATGTACTTCGTATTCTGATCGAATTGGGTAGAAACCTTATTAACCTCATCAGTTATCTCCTCAATAAAGCCAACAATATGATCTGAAGAGGCCTTCGTATCCTTCGATAGCTTAGCAACCTCTGTAGCGACAACTGCAAAGCCTCTACCATGCACACCAGCCCGAGCAGCCTCAATGGAAGCATTGAGGGCAAGCATATTCGTCTGATCAGATATGTTCTTAATGATGCCATTCACCTCTCCTATTCGCAGCAGGGTGCTCTGCAGATGTTGAAGAGAATTTAGCGTTAATTCATTCTGCTCTGTAATTATCTTCATCTGATTAAGTATCACAGATATATGATCATTACCTTCTTCTGAATTCTCATAAGCCTTCATTGCCAACTCATAAGTTTCTTGTGAACTTGCGGCCATCTCACGCAGACTTTCACAATATTCATTTACTAGATTTAGTGCATACTGCGTTTTGTCTGCTTGAACACCAGCTTGTTCACTCAGATGGCCAATCGCTTCTGTAATTTCCTCTGTTGCATAGGACAGCTGGCTGCAATTCATATTAATACTTTCCGAAGATGCGCCTACCTCCGTCGTAGATGTACGGATTTGATTGACCATATTCTCCACGGTATCGAGAACCTTATTGACGTTGTCCGCGGTAACCTGGATTTCATCACCGGTATCAATGTGAATACGTTTGTTCATATCCCCCTTAGCCTGAGCTAAGTCCTGTAGCACATGATTGATCTGACGGATCGGAGAAAGGATTGAACGTATCGTCCAGATGGATAAACCAATAGATAGGATGATGATGAGAATAATGGCGATGACAATAATCTGTACACCCCGTTTATACTCATCCTGATTGGCAACACCTGCAGCATTCGCCTCAGCTTCGCTAATCGCAATTAATTCATCGAGTGCCTTGGTGATATCGTTGAAGAATCGTGCTGCATTCCCATCATAGATGAGTTGGGCTCCCTTGATATTACCTTCCTGTGCTGAGTCTATGATCTGCTCATTGGTAGATTCACTAGCTTCATAGTCGGTAAAGAATCGCATCGCAATCCCTCTGCCTTCTTCTGATAAGGATGTATCCAGATAATCCTCAACCAACACTTTTAGTTCAGCCTTAGCATCATTCATCTGATTAATTAACTGCTCATTATCTGGGTCAACAATGAATTCGCCTTGCATTTGACGTACTTGGACGGCTGCCATCTTCATCTGATGCGCTTTCCCAATGCCTGGCATCCAATTTCCAATAATCTGTTCCGTTTTCACATTAACTGCACTCATGGTTGACAATGAGAACATACCTATAGCAGCTAGGAATATACACAGAATGCCAAAACCAATCAACAGCCTTATGGATAAGGTTAATTTCCACTTCATGACGAATCCCCCTCAAAACTACTATTGAAAGCCCTTTCATAATGAGAGAAGTGTAACATATGAGCGATTCATCATGAGCTTAAATTACTGTCACTTTTTATCATTCACCTGTACTTTATTGTTAAAAATCCTCTTTCGATACTCGGTAGGAGAAATTCCATATACTCTTCTGAATACTCTGCTAAAATAGTTCGGGTCATTATATCCAATCTCAAAGGTGATCTCCTTCAGGCTAAGCTCGGAGTCGCACATGAGTGATTTCGCCCGCTCAATTCGACATTCTGTCAGATAGTCAATGTAATTAAGTCCTAACTGCTCTTTAAAGAGCTTACTGATATAATAGGGACTTAGATTGACTCTGTCTGCAATCATCTCCAATGAGATGTCCTTGCTCGAATTCTCCATAATATACTGCTTGATTTGATGTACAATATCCGGTTTAACATTCTCTTTCATAGTAATAGCAGATCGCATCATCTTCTCCAGCATGCTAATCGTCTCCGTTCGAAGCTGTCGATAATGAGAAACCTGGAAGGAATACACCGGCCGCTCCGATTCAATTCCAAGCTCCTGCAGCATGCGATACGTAATCCACATCGCTTCGAGTGCACGTTGAAGAGAAATCATCACACTGGCTCCACATTTCTCATAATGTTCAATTAACCCGATGATTCTGACTTGAACCTGCTCCCAATTACCGAATCGCACGTCATCCATCACCTGCTTCTCCAGTTGTCTAGCATGCTGCTCTTGCTCAAATTCGGAGGCATTCAAGGAATCACTGTAGAATCGATGCTTCGTTGGCAGACTCATATCCACAGAAGCTAATAGAGCCTCTTGATAGGATAATCGAATATGCTCCAATGATGGATACGCATTACCAATTCCAATAAAGCACTCGAGCTCGGGAAACCGTTGCAGCAGGTTTGAGATGGTCCTTACCATGACTAGTGCCTGTGAACGAAGGGATTTGTTCTCCTCTCGGAATACAATAAGCGGAATTTGTCGACCTGTCATAGCACCAATCCATCCATATATAGATGACTGGAGCTGCTCCTTAACCGCCGCATACCAGCGCTCTAACACCTGCTTATCTAAGTGTAAACCGTCCCTCGTATTCATCATCAGAGTCATCACTAGAGCTTCACGATTCGAGCTTCCGCCCACTAATCCAAGCATCTCATCCAGATGTACATCATGGACATGATCGAATAACAACTGAGTCACTAAATCTGTCTGTGCGATAGGTAGTAACCGATCTAAGCGATCTTCCAACTGCTGGTGCTGAGCAACCTCGTCATGCTCTATTGTAATTTCTCGAAGAATCTCATTGACCTTATCAATAATCACATCCGCCTTACTCGGCTTAAGAATATAATCCTTCACCTTTAATCTCAATGCCTTACGAGCATAGTCGAACGTATCGAATGCGGTAATCATCACAAACTTCATCTGTGGATGAGCTGCACTAATCGTTTCTATCGCCTCTAAGCCATTGATACCCGGCATTCTAATATCCATCAGCACTAAGTCGGGCAGCCATTCATTAGCTAGCTCGATTGCTCTTCTGCCATTCTCCGCCTGCATGAATTCGTGCTGGTTGAATTGGCTTTTTAATATAGCCTCTAAGCCATCTCTTTCAACCTGTTCATCATCAACAATTAATATTCTAGACATCGAACTCCCCCTGCCTCTACTGCCTCACTTCTTTATCGCTTTAACGCTTTATTTCTTTCGGAAGCATTAATGAGATCGTTGTCCCTACTCCTGGCTCACTTGTGATATCGATCACATCATCTCGACCGTAGAGCAAGCGCAAGCGTCGAATCACATTACTTAACCCAATTCCTGTAGAATGACCTTCTGAATCCGAGCTGACCTGTAATTCACTGAGTACCTGTTTTATTTTGTCAGCATCCATACCCGCTCCATTATCTTCTATACGAACTACAACCATTGTTTCCGCTTCTGATATATTCATACGAATAATCCCTCCTTCTTCACGTGGCTCGACGGCATAGATAACGGCATTCTCAATAATCGGCTGCAGTGTCATGCCGGGTAACTGAACAGAGTAACCGCTCTCATCCGCTACCAGCTCGAATTGAAGCCTATCGGTAAATCTAGCCTTCTGTATATCAATATACTGGAGCATAATGTTCACTTCGTCACCGAGTGTTACATCACGGTCGAGCCTCTTCAGATTGTATCTTAACAGCCCAGCTACACTTGCGATTAAGTCACTCGTTTCCTTCGAGCCTTCCAAGTAAGCCTTCTTCGATAGTATATTCAATGTATTATAGAGAAAATGCGGATTTATCTGACTCTGTAAGCTCTTAAGCTGACTCTCCTTAAGCAGCAGCTTAGATTCTTGGAGATCACGCTCAAGCTGAGCCTTCTGTTGAATTTCTAATATCAGATTGTTGATGTTGATCCGCATTCGATCGAAGGTTCGTGCTAGGAAAGCAATCTCATCATTACTGTTCACTTCGATATCAAGGTCGAAGCGGCCGCGAGATAGCTCTCTTGCAGCATAAGTGAGCTGCTTGATAGGTCGTGTTATGCCCTTAGCAAAATAATAAGAGAATAAAACCAATAATAGGGATATTAAAGCCATCATCCAGAATCCAAGCCGCTTCAGGTTAGAGCTCTGGTCAATAATGTTTCGGTAAAACTGATCATAGGTTCGCAGCTCTTTACTTATTAAAGTTAATGTCGTTTCGGATATGTACTTCGATACCTTCGTTGCTTCGACAAAATAGCTATTTCTCTCCGTTCTATTGTTCTGCTCATGCATCATGATGGTCAGATCAATACTTTCTAATAAGCTGCCAATCATATTCTTATAATTCGTTAGCGTGAAGCTATTCTCTGGATTCTGCAGCTCATTCAGCTCGAATTCGATTTCTCTTACACTTCGTTTACTATCCGTAAGTATCTTCATTCTTTCATCCGATGGTGCAACCAAGTAGTTATTGAGATGGGTTACGACCTCCTGACTGCTGGTCGAGACTTCATTCATTTTCATATATCGTTGTAGAATTTCATTATATTGCTCCAGGGATTTCTGATTATAATACGTTAGGATCATCCAGATTACCGCCATAATGAATACGACAATGACCGATAGTGTAATGATTTTCTGCTGAATATGACTCATCGCACGTCCTCCGCTCTGAGCACTTTCGCATCTGTATAATAGCCTACATTATTTAATGGAAGCACTTCGCCCTTCAGCCACTTTACCATCAGCTCGACACTTAGGGTCCCCATCGCCTCAGGTGATTGCATAATTGTAGCTTTAATATATCCTTTCCGCATATAATTCAAGGTTTCTGGATTGTCATCGAAAGAGTAAATGTGGAAATTGTTCAAGCTGGATCGCTTCTCCACCTCTTGTACGATGGCACTAGCCGAATCCGAAGTAACTCCAATAAAGGCATCGGTATCCGGTTGTTCATTAAGCAGCTGTTTCGTAGCTGACGTTATCTGTTCCGAAGTATTGCCCGATGTCACGATCTGATATTCAATATTGGGATTCCTTGCGAATGTATCCATAATGCCTTCTAGCCGAAGTCGTTGATACTCCTCTTCCCGATCCGACACCATAACAACAACCTTACCTGATCCTTGCATATCATGAACCAGTTGACTTGCTATCATCCCGCCCCCCAATAGGTGGTCAGAGCCCACATAGGTTTTACGCAGGGTGTCATTCATAGAAACATCATTAGCTATCGTAATGACAGGGATTCCATATTTGGCTGCCTTCAGCTTGGTGATTGTACTGAATTCCTCCGTGTTCAAGCCCTGGACAATAATTCCATCCACTTTGGAAGCGATTGCAATTTCAATATGTTTCATAAAGTCTTCCAAGTTCGATCGATACGTACCCCAGAACTCTACACTTACATTTAATTCCTCACCTGCAGATAAGGCTCCCCTCTCGACTTGATTCCAGAAGGGACTATCCATCTCTTGTGAGATGACAACTAAGCGATAAGGAATTCCCTCAATATCCTCCGAACCCGGAATCGCGACCTCTGAACGGAATACCTTGACGAAATAATAAACGGTAAAACAGAAGCTAACCACACACCCCATCAATAAGAGGAAAACAAGCAGCTTCCGCATTCCCTACCCCTCCCTTTCTAACACGAAAAACCTAGCATATAATCGGTAGACTCATTCTAGCATAGGATATGGGAATATGTCAGATTAATAAATGCTAGTGATGTTGAATTTGTCCTATGATTGCATGTTGACAGGAAATGCGAGCCCCGTGCTGCCCCCGGG
>JBBDTA010000002.1:0-13461 GCA_040904605.1 Paenibacillaceae bacterium | reverse complement strand
GCTTCCCAACGATATTCGTCCGGTTGTTCGGATGTAATCTTCGTTGTGTTTGGTGTGATACCACATATAGCTATCCTCCCATTGAAGCTGAGCGTACAATGACGATCGATGAGATTGTGGCAGAGGTCAATCAATATAGATCGACGAGGATATGTCTGACCGGCGGTGAACCATTGTTGTACGGCGAGCATTCCTTGGCGCTCATCGAAGCATTGATCGCAGGAGTGGATCGACTAGTTGATCTTCATATAGAAACGAATGGAGCTATGGATCTGGCCCTATTCATAAGTCGGATTCACTCATCTAAAGTAAGATATGTAATGGATTATAAGCTCAGCGGCTCCGGTGAGGGCGGAAGGATGGTGCTTACAAACCTAGACATCCTTCGTTCTTGTGATGAGCTTAAATTTGTAATTGCGACTGATGCTGATTTTATGGAGGCTAAGCAGGTTCTGGAGCAATATCCAACGAAGGCGTTAGCCTTATTCAGTCCGGTGTGGGAGAGCATGAAGCCTGAGCGACTTGTTCTGCTTATGTTAGAGCATGGATTATCGCATATTAAGCTAAATTTACAATTACATAAGATTATTTGGGACCCGGCTACTCGGGGGGTGTAGGAGAGATGGATATGAAGAAGGCAGTGATCATTCTTAGTGGCGGCCTAGATAGCGCGACTTGTATGGGTATAGCGGCAGAGTCAGGTTATTCGTTATATCCACTTACGTTTGATTATGGACAACGTCATCGTATTGAATTAATGAATGCACAAAAAGTGGCTGACTATTATGGTGTCGGAGAACGGTTAAAGCTCATCACACTGCCATTCTTAAGAGATTTTGGCGGGAGTGCATTAACAGATGATCAGATTGCTGTACCACGAATGGAGACGGTCGAGGTCAGCGATGAGAGTAAGAACATAATACATGATGAGAATGTGGATATACCAGTAACCTATGTGCCTGGCCGGAATTTGCTATTCTTGTCGATCGCAACCTCTTATGCTGAAGCGATAGGTGCAGAGGCTATATATATTGGTGTGAATGCGTTGGATTATAGTGGTTATCCCGATTGTCGACCTGACTTTATTGCTAAGGTGAATGAGGTGATTACGCTTGCTACCAAGGTTGGTGTGCAAGGAGGAGCTATGAAAATTCATACTCCACTGATCAATATGACGAAGGCGGATATCGTTCGTGAGGGCTTGCGCTTAGAGGTGCCTTATGAATTAACAACCTCTTGTTATAATGGCGGGGAGAAGGCTTGTGGGGAATGTGATAGCTGTGTACTCAGACTGAGAGGCTTCGCGGAAGCAGGCTCAGTTGATCCGATTATTTATATGTGAATCCAATTGATCATTCGTTATCGACTGAACATAACTGTAAGCATGCGCTCGATCCACTGCACATCTTGTTCAGTAAGCACCTTTCCATCTAAGGCCACTTGATGTTCTCGCAGAATAACGCGAAGATTAAGTGGTTTCTTGTTGTTATCTTGACCCATAGGCTCTGCATCCAGATAACCGGCGATTTGCATGAGTTGGGAGTAGGAGCTCTCAAGTCCCTCAGATAGCTTCTGAAGAATATCAGGTGAAGGTGTCCCTCGTTGTCCGTTCTCCAACTGTGAGATATAAGCAGCAGACACTCCAGAGCGTCCAGCGACCTCGCGAATGGTGAATCCCCTCTGCTTGCGAATCCCTTTTAATTGTTCGTAGAATAGCATATGATCCCCCTGAGACAATAGTATTGGTTAACATTAGTGAACATTAATATCATATCATGTGAATAATAGTGAATACAAGTAGCATAGTATGTTCATTATCTACAAGATATAACAAAAGCTATCAAAAATGGTTGCGTTAGCAATTAATTATTGATAGAATGGGAACATGATGGGAACAAGATGAGACCGTTATATAGGTACTTGGGAGGGCGAAGTATGAAGATATTAGCTAAGAGAGACATTTTTACAAGATCAAGAATTATTAAGGGCTTATCCCAACGAGAGTTAGCACGCAGGTCTGACTTAAGTCACGCCTATATTAGTATGATCGAGCGAGGAGAGAAGTCAGTAGGACCTGCCACGGCCAAACGATTATGTGAATTGTTAGAGAAGCAGGTTGAAGATTTATTCAATATAGAGTGAGCATTAGAATGGAATAGATCATTGTGCAGGATATGCTGTGACTTTGTTCTTACCCGTCTTCTTGGATTGATACATGGCCATATCTGCTTGCTCGATTAATTCTTGAGGCGAGATCGTTTTGCGGTATTTGCTATAGCCTATGCTAACCGTCACCTCTGTTTCAGCCTCGACGCGGCGGCGAACCTTATCTGCAATGATCTCTACCCGCAGTGATGTATCCGTAAGCAGAATGACTAGCTCTTCCCCGCCGTAACGACCAGCAATCCCAATATTCTCGACTTCTTCCATCAATATAGCAGCGACTAGCTTCAACACCCTATCACCCATTTGGTGACCTTTGGTATCATTCAGCTTCTTGAAATTGTCGATATCACAGAAGATAACGGACACACGCTCGCCGCGGTTCATACATTCTGCTACCCGATTAAAGAAGTAATGCCGGTTAAATAAACCTGTCAATCCATCCTTAATAGAGGAATCATAAATGGCCTGGAGCAGTTCAACGACTCTATCGAATATAATAATAAAGAGAATAATATAGAAGAGGATTGGCGCAAAATTCTCAATGAGTAATAATGTCGACTTCTGTTCGGGTAGAATATAATGGTTAATAATCCGTGAGAGCTGTGTGAAGAAATAGATGGTCAATGCAATCTGATACTTCAACCGTTGACCAATATGCGGCAATATGATATAGAAACCAAGTAAAGTTAAGAGAAGCAGATAAATCTCAATCCAGATATTCTGGAAGCGCAAATATTGAAGGCTAGGATCAGGTTGGCTGATCACCAAATAATATCGCACAATACCAATGAGGATGCCAATCGCGACAAAAGTTAGAAAATAAGTGTACTCTTTCGATTTAGAGGCATTATAAAGCTGGTAGATCCCCATGTTAATTAGAATAAAAGCCAGTACATGCAGAAGCTGTGCCAAATATTCGGTAGACTCGATATCCGTGTTGTGATTCAGCGTATAGATAATGAGCAGAACATATTGGAATATTATGATGGCTAACGAGATCATCAGAGAAAAATAGGCCTTTTTACGACGGCTCATGAATAATCTTAAAGAGATAATAAACATTAAACTTAGGATAAGGATAGTAGAGGAATAGGAGTATATGTAGCCTATTTTGCCAAAAAATAAATTCGAAATATCCATGGAACACTCCTCGTTTGAGAATATAAGGATGATTTCTTCTATTATACCAGAACCATACAATAAGGATAATCAATTTCTAACTGGCACTCTATCTTTCAATTCCTATAGAATCTAGGGTAAAATAAGATTGAGAACTAAGGAATGATCAGTTCGATCAGGTTCTTACTCAGAAGGAGGCATGTACATATATGAACATATTACAAGCATTATTCTTTCCTCCAGAGCAGCCAGGCGGAGTTTCCTCGATGGTTCCTTACATTCAGGAGCGGTTTCACAAAATTGGCACTGAGATGGAATTGTTCTCCTTACCTAAGCGAATTAGATCCAAAGGTACAGGCGAGCTCGTCTTTGACACTTTCGATATCAATGAATTTATTGGCAATCCTATTATGGACAAATACTTGCAAACATATAAAGACTATTTATGGTGGGCGAATTTGCGGATTAAGAAATCTTACGACCTTATTCATGCTCATCATCCGATTGCAGGGTTAGTCATGAAGAGCCTCTTCCCCAATACCCCTGTAATTATTACCATACATTCTAGTTATGAGAAGGAACTCATCTTGAATGGACGTATTCAGTCTGGTGGAATTGAAGAGAAATTCCTTACGAATCTATATGGTGAATTAGAATCGAAGCTTGATCGTATTGTGACGGTGTCACATTCATTCCGACAATACTTGGCTAGCTTTGTCCATTATCCGGATCGGATCATCGTCATTCCGAATGGCTTCGATGAGAAGCGGTTTCGTCCATCCCATCATGATAATGCCGTTCCACAGCTCATTACGGTATGCAGGCTTGTCCCTGCCAAAGGGTTGGATGTTCTTCTTAAAGCGTGCTCGGAGCTGAAGAAGCGAGGACATAATTATGTGCTTCATATCATTGGTGACGGACCTATCCGTGAGGAGTTGGAAGGCTTAGCCGTTGACTTGAATATATATGAAGAGACTATCTTCTATGGTTACATGCTGCATCCTGAGGAATTCATGCCTTTCTTCGATATATTCGTATTACCCTCCAGAGCGGAAGCATTCGGTTCTGTATTCGCTGAGGCTGCGCTCTGTTGGTTAGCGCTTGTCGGAACGAATGTAGGAGGCATCGCGGAACAGATTGAGGATGGGAAGAATGGTTTGTTGGTGCCAGTAGACGATGTGAAATCTTTGGCTGATGCACTAGAGAGGATGATCATAGACCCAACCTTCCGATATAACCTAGCAAGGGCTGCGAGAGAGAAGGCCAAGAAAACCTATTCTCTGAATCGAGTCATCCAACAGATGAAGCAGATGTATGCCAGTTATATAGATGTATAACAATCCGATTAAGGGGAGGACTTCGATTGAGACCGTTTCGATTTCTACATGCGGCGGATTTGCATCTAGACAGTCCTTTCAAAGGATTGACCAGCCTGCCGCCTGCCGTTCGTGATTATATACGTGAATCTACATTCTTGGCACTTCAACGTATGGTACAGGTAGCAAAGCAAGAACAGGTTGATTTTATTGTGATTAGTGGCGATGTATATGATTTATCGGACCGATCATTACGTGCTCAGCTTAGATTTCAGCAAGCGATGATCAGTTTGTCTGAAGCGGGGATCCATGTGTATCTCATTCATGGCAACCATGATTCGGAGGATGGCTCGCGTGCGCGGTTAAATTGGCCTTCACATGTTCATGTGTTCGGTTCAGATGAGGCAGGTACTGTACCCTGCATAACATCCGATGGTTTAACAATAGCCGCAATCAGTGGTATATCCTATGGCAAAGCATCGATTACAGACAATCTAGTACCCCGATTTCCAACCCCCTCTCCAGAGGTGTATTCGATTGCACTGCTACATACGAATGTGGATGGGGATGCGAGTCACGACAATTACGCGCCTTGCACGAAGGAACAGCTCATTCGAGCGGGTTATCAATATTGGGCATTAGGACATATTCATAGTCGACGTGTGCTCCATGAGGATGCTCCGTTCATCGTTTACCCGGGTAATATGCAAGGGCGGAGTGTGAAGGAAACGGGAGCCAAAGGCTGTTATGTGGTTGACGTTAGTGAAACTGGGGGAACGAAGCTCAGCTTTCATTCTACGGAAGCCGTACGATGGGAGCAGCGCTCCTTATCCATTCATCAGCTTCAGGATGAACAGGATCTGAAGGACAGATTAGATCTGTTTATTACTGAGCTGCAGAACGAGCTGCCAGACATACCAGCGGTCGTTCGTCTTACATTGACAGGGAGAGGACCGCTCCATCGTATGCTTCAGCAGGGAACGCAGCTGGCAGAGTTGATTCATGAGCTTCGTGAAGAGCAATCACGATTAATTGCTGAGGGTGGACGAGCTGCTCTATTCATCTGGATTGAATCATGTCGCATAGAGACAGGCGCTGAGATTCCATTCGACCAGCTATTGGAGCAGGAAAGCTTCATTGGAGATATGCTAAGACTTTCAGAATCATTATTGAATGACGAATCATTGTTGAGACAAATGTGCCAAGAAGCATTGGAGCCGCTCCTCGGTAATATGAAGGCGAATAAATGGTTGCAGGAGGTTGGTCTAGAGCAAATGCAGCAATGGATTCGATCGGCACGTGAACGTAATACGGATGAGCTGTCCGGTGAAGGCGGGTGGTCTGCGTGAGAATTCGCCGTATGTACTTGAACGGGTTCGGTATTCATCGAGAGCGTACATTCGATTTGGATTTGGATGCACAGGCTACTGTATTCTATGGTCGGAATGAAGCGGGTAAGAGCACTTTAATGGGCTTTGTTCGTTCCATGCTGTTCGGTTTTCCTAAACGAAGTAATAAGATTGAACGGTATGAACCGCTCAGTGGTGGAGTGCATGGAGGTGCTCTAACAATAGTAGATAGTATGGGCACAGAAATCCGTCTCGAGCGATATGAGAAGAATGGCTCGTTGAAGCTATTATTCCCTGATGGCACGGAAGCGGGAGAAGCAGCATTACAGTCACTACTAGGTGGCTTGACTGCGGATTTATACAGGAATTTATTCGCTTTTAGTCTAAGTGAGCTTCAGAGAATAGATACATTGCATGCGGAGGAAATTAGTGGCTTTCTTCTCAGTGCAGGGATGGGTATTAGCGGTGGCATTCTAGCGCAAGCAGAACGGAAGCTAACTCAGCAGATGGATGTACTCTATAGACGGCAAGGCACCAAGCAGGCGATTAATGAGCAGCTTCGCATCATCGATCAGAGTGAATTGGAGCTGCGACGCAGTAAAGAGAGAAGCGGCAAATATCAGGATTGGCAAATCGAACTAGCAAGCTTGGATGGAACCATCGCTGCTGATGAGTTAGAGCTGTCACTCCGAAGAGCAGAATGGGATTGGCTTAACAAATGCATACAGTCTAGAGATTCGTGGATTGCACTGTTAGAGGTCGATAGCGAGCTTCGAGATCTACCGAAATTCATTGATTTTCCGGAGAATGTCTTAGGGCGCTTCGAGAAATTAGAGGAGGATCTGGCAAGAGCCAAGATGGAGCTGCAGGACATCCAACAGGCGCGTGAGAATGCGACTCAGCAGTGGAGTAGTATAACGGTGAATGAGAAGCTTATCGGGCACAGAGCTGAGCTGGAGCAGCTGCTTGAGGCGGCCGTAGTTTATTCGGATTCTACAGCACGGATAGCTGATAGCTTGGCAGAGTTGGAAGGTCATCGTGGAGAATTACACCGATATTTACGACAAATTTCCACGGATTGGACAGAAGAACAGCTACAGCAATTCCCTTTATCCATTCATCATCGAGAGCAAGTGAGTGCATTTGCTGAACGGTTTGACAGCAACCAGAATCGTCGTCAATCTCGAATGAACGAACGCGAACGTTTAGAGGAACAAACGGAACGATCTCGCTCCATCCAGAGGGAGCAACAGCATAAGCTGAATGAAATTTCACAGCGGATGGAGTCTAAATTCCATTCGCTTCTAGCGATGGGGCGTGAGCAGCTTCATTCCTATGAGGTCACAGTTCATAAGCTATGGGATCACACGAGGAAGCAAGCATCAGATCTAATCCATGCGGAGGAACGATTAGCTGATGCTAGGCGTAATGAACAATTACTTCAAGCGGGAAGAGGTTCAGAGCATCAACGGGTGTCAAAGGCTAAACCTCAGAATAGAATCGTTAGGATCCTGGCGATAGCTATCAATATTGTTCTGCCTTTGTGGATTATTCTCGGATTGAACAGCGTGACGGCAGGTATTAGTATTCTCATCGTATTGGGCCTCTTCAATATGTATATGTGGTTGCAGAAGGAAAAACCAACAGCACGAACAGAGATGGCAGAGTCGCTATATCGCGAAACCTTAGATCAGCGAATACGTCTGGAGAAAGAATTGCAGCAGATACGATCACAATGGGTTGAGCTGTGTGAGCAGCTATATAGCAAACTTAGTATTTACCCAGGAACCTACAATGGACAATCCGAGGCTGCAGCTACTCGGAGTTGGACGGATGTTAGAGAGCATAGAGATACTCGTGAATCGATACAACTGCTGGAACCATGGGTTGAATCGTTACAGCTCTATATCAGCGAATGTATGCAAGCAGATTCAGAGATGCGTGATGCTGAGAGTCAGCTGCGGATTATGATGCAGAATCTAGATGAGCAAGATAAACGGTTGGCTGCGATGATGGAGAATGAATGGAAGCAACAGCAGGAAGAGGCATGTCTGTTGCAGGAGTGGGGGCAGTGGTTGGAGCAATATCAGCTCCCTGTTGATCTGTCTGTTGAATCGATGAAGACCATGTTCCAATATGCGGAGTCAGGACTTCAGGTATCGAACCAAATGACGAGAATGAACAACAAGCTTGCTGCATATGTGGAGGCTCTGCATGCTTTCGAACGAACAGCGAGCTCATTCCTCTGCGAACAAGGCTTGGACATTCCTCTCTCTGCGACGAATATCATTTATGAGCTGAAGAAGCTTAAAGAACTGCTGGATGGTCAAGTAAGTATTCAGGAAAAGCATCGCCATATAGAGCAGCAGATGATAGAACTAGACAGCCGAGAACAGTTTTGTACCGACAAAGTAATGAATATGCGGGACAAGCTCAATGAATTGTTAGCAGCTGCTAATGCTGCCGATGAAGATGAGCTGCGTAGATGGGTTAGGTTGAATGATCGCCGAATAGAGCTAGAACAGAGCAAACGTCATCTCCAGGTAGTCATATTCACTTGGGTTAAGGAGGAGCATCAACAACAGCTCTTCCAAACCTTAGAGCAGTCGGATGCAGTTCAGCTTGAGCAACAAATAGCTGCAGTGAATGAAGCAATTGTTCAGATTGAGATTAGGTTGAATGAGTGTAAGGATCGACGTGGAGGTCTTCGTAAGGAGATGGACAATCTACAGAGTGGCGGTCAGCATGCCGAGCTGCTCCAACGTCATCAGGAACAGATTGCAGAGTTTCAACAGCTGGCTTCCCAGTGGGCAGAGCTAGCATTAAGTGCCGAGCTAATGCGGCGGGCGAAGGAAATATATGAACGTGAACGACAGCCAGGTGTTCTGCTCAGAGCCTCTCAATATATTCGCACGATAACGAATGGTCAATTCGTAAGAGTCGTCTCGCGATTAGGGGAGAAAAGTATATTCGTAGAGCGTGAGAGCGGTGAACAGCTAGACAGCTCATTCCTAAGTCGTGGTACGGCAGAGCAATTGTATCTTGCTATGCGGTTTGCACTGGCAGATGAATATTCGAAGACGGCAGCTCTTCCACTGATCATGGACGATATCTTCGTTAATTTCGATGCGGATCGACTTTCCCGTACGCTAACGGTGTTATCCGATGTAGCACAGAGACATCAGATTATTCTATTCACATGTCATGAGCATATCGCACGGGCATTGCAATCCACCCTGCCACGTCTACAGATGATCCATCTCGAGGGGGCACGATGATGAAGGATATATAGAGAAGAGGGCTTCTTACGAAGTAGTTATCGACTGCTCGTGCAGTCATCTAAAACTTTTAACCTAAGGGGAGATAGAATGTATACGATACTTATAACTATTGGAGGCTTCATTGGACTTATTGTTACAGGTGCGGCGTTCTATACCGTGTGGTCAGTGATGGAGCAGCGCAAGCAGCAATCGGGTTTAGTTGCAGGACACGTTGATCAGAGCGTAATGCACAGGGATGTACTACATTCTTGGACGGCTATGGATTACGCGGCCATCGGTGTATTCGTGATCGGAGTGATGTTGATGATTGCCGACCTATTCGCCGTTATTCGCGATCGAGAAAGTTACCCTTACTATCATTATGGGTATTTATTCTCTGCCTTCATCTTTGTACTCGTAGGCATGATGTTCATGGTTGTACGCCTTGGTGTTATACTACGTCCTGATCCGAACATTCCTGCAGAGGTAACTTCAGCTCCGGAGTCCAAGTCGACGTTTCTTCATGATGACAACCAACCAGACAAGACTGATGAGACCCATGAGCGGGTATAAGGTTGATAATAACGTACGAAAGCCGATTTGACTGACTGCGTAACAAACGACAAGAAGAAGGATAACCATAAACCGTGGATGCATGGAAGTTCGTTGTTCAAGCTGAAGGGATAATCCGTAAAGATCGGCAATCAGTGTTGTGAAAATTTCTGCATAGATAATAAAGATGAACATGATATACACCCACGGTCCGAGTGGAATAATAATATGACCCATGGGTATATCATATTGAACGATGCCTGGCATATGGGCGGACAAGGCAATATGACCAATCCATAGCATAATGGTGATGCCCACTCCTCCAATCAGGCCGCCCAGACGGATCGTTCGAATATCGGGGGTGGTAGCCCCTAATGGAACGAGCACAGCTTGTGATAGTACGAGGTTGAATGCTGTATACATAAAGGGAGAAAGCCAAATGCGCCAGCTTGGGTAGTCAGAGGATAAGTATAGAAAGTTGTATCCACTTGGTGATTGAATAGCAAGCTTGAAGACGATAATAGTGAAGAAGAACATAATAGGTACAACCAAAGAATTAACCGCTTTAATCCCAGACATACCCCTTACAATGACCAAATAGGCTAGCAGCATCGTGATCAGCAGTCCCAATTGGTAGGAGATATTCAGATGCTCACTGAACACAGAACCAGCACCAGCTAGCATCACGGTAGTGATGGCAAGCAACAATATGAGCATTAGGAGGCTTACCCAACGACCTAGATGATTGCCGAACAAATGAATATTCATATCCTCATAAGAATAGGCTTTAATTTCATGGGAGATAACCATAATTTTCGTGCCTAGCCATATGAATAGAATAGAGGAGATGACGATCGTCAGTGTAGCCATTTTACCGTATAAGGTAAAGAATTGGAGGATCTCCTGACCTGTGGCGAAGCCTGCTCCTACAACGGTTCCTATATAGGTGAAGCCAATGAGTAACGATCTTCCCAGAATGTTCACGTGTCGCCTCCTTAAGTGCATGTCCGTTGTTATACATCGTATGATCAAGAGGGGGCCAGCATGACTTGTCTTCCATATGATCGCACAAAAAAAACCGCTAAGTTAGCGGTTTGATTGAATATTCCTTGTTAGAAGGAGAATCCAGCTTATTCGGCGAACAGTTTAATAGAACGAATGACACTAGAATTCGGATCAATATCCAGTTTCATGATTAGATTATTGGTGGAGTAGATCATCACATATTCATTCAGTGAATCAGGAGTGCCGAGTGACTTGCGCGCTTCTTCCACAGTCTGGCCAACATGCAGCTCATTGAGACCTGGATTAACCTTCGAGGAATTCACCTCAATAAACACGATCTGGTTAGTAATGTTGGACCCGAAGCTGAATCCAGGGTATTCATGGATTTGCAAAGGCTCTAAGCCGTCGTTCATTATGGATTCGCTTAATGGCTTACCGAATCGTTCAATCACATGATCCATAGCAGCACTAATCGTAAAACCCATAAGTGAAGGATTGTTAGCATCATAAGGTTCAGTTACATTGTAGAACTGAGTATCCTCGTGCTTGTTCGGGGTTTCCGCCTCATCGTCTACCACTACATCTTCTTCCTGTGTAGCTTCAGCTTTCTTATCCTCTTCTGCTTCTTGTGCTGGCTGATCGGGCGATGAGACTGTTAAATCCTTCTTAGCAGGGCTATCGATTACTGGCTTGGACAAAGGCTTGGTCTTCGAATCTTGTTCTGGAATACTCACGTTCTCTTGAGCTTTCTCTTGCGAGGGTGCGCATCCTACTATTAGCAAACTGATTACCGTCCATAGAAACCATACCTTATACTGCTTACCGCTCGGAATCATGATTGCTGCGCCCCTTTCATACCTTATATATGTAGCTATTAGACACTTACAACATTTCCAATCATACTCTTATCAGGTAGCCTTCTCAAAGGTGGAATTTGACCTAATAATGCGGATTATACTCAAAATAGATCAAAAGAGCGTTTACAATCAAGTGTGATATTACCGCATGCATTGTTTTGACGTTTCTCATATATATAGACACCATAAGTACGTATAATGTTGCATTCTCCGTATAAAAGGTCTTGAGAATCAGCATAATGCTTGAAACTTGTGGCGCTGGTATGATAAGTTATCAAAAACTAGATGTAGTGGAGGTCATGAGCATGGATTTCTTAAAGGAAAGGATATTACAGGAATCAGAAGTGCTATCGGATCACGTCATCACGCTTGACTCTATATTGAATCAGCAGGTAGATCCGCAGATGATTATGGAGCTCGGTCGAGAATTCGCTAAGCGTTATTCAGAAGAGAAGATTACGAAGGTGTTGACGATAGAATCATCGGGAATTTCACTTGGATTTGCTACTGCTCTGGAGCTAGGTGTGCCGCTCGTATTTGCCAGGCGCAGGAAGACGTTAGTGTCTGACCCGGAAACTTACAGTGAGCGCGTACCTTCATTCACCAAAGGAATAGTTACAGATATGCTAGTGTCGAGAAAATTTCTGAAGCAAGAGGATCGTGTTCTACTCATCGATGATATTATTGCGAATGGTGATGCCGCTCGGGGTTTAATTCGTATCATTGAACGCTCAGGAGCTAAGCTTGTAGGTGTCGGTATAGCTGTAGAGAAATCATTTCAGGCTGGGGCTCGTACAATTCGTGACCAAGGCATACGGGTTGAATCACTGGTTACAATTGCTTCACTTCAGGGTGGTAAGATTAGGTTTGAGTAGCCTATGATGTGAAGGTTTCATCAATTGATTCCGGTTTTTCCCTTTGCACAGTTTCATTTTTTCTATATAATATACATAAGAGGTTGAGAGGAGGGTTATACCATGGGGAATGAGAAGTTGAACGAAGAGTTTTTTATGCAAAAGCTAACAGATGCTAAGATTCACTTTGAAAGGGCTCTAGACTGCAAACACACCGAATTTGACGATTTGTATCCCTATATGAGTGAACATCCTCAATTTTTCTGGTACAAACGTTATGTTGCTTGGTCCGAATTGTTGACGATCGTTCACATATGTGAGGAACTATCCTTCGATTGGACAGAGACGTTCTCAGAGCAGCAGATCCAATATATCCAATCGCGTGTCATGTCCAGCAAGGTGTTAGACTTCTGGTACGAGACGAATGATTCTAAAGAACATGTTGGATAATCCGTAATCCGTATTGTGTTCGATCATAGTCATCAGAGACCCGGGCGTTCATCGTTCGGGTTGTTTATCTGATAGTTGGCGGTGATCAGAATGACCAAAACACATAAATTACATGTATAAAATGCAGTTGGAGGATGACCCATATGCTATCGGATGAACAACTTAACGAATATCGTATCGAAGGCACCAAGGTGCGAATCGTGCGCGATAACATCGAAGCGAATGATGTTAAGGGCATCGTTGTGGCATGGAATGAACAATTCATTATTATTCGTAAGCAGAACCGGAAAGTTATTGAGGTGCCGAGGCATTATCTATGCCAACCTATGACGGAAGAACGCGCTAATGTGTATTAAGTAGCATACAAATTGCCTATAAACGGCGTTTGACATCAAAAGGTTGACCATGATATATTATTCCTTGTCTTTCAATCATTATACACGTGCGGTCATGGCGGAATTGGCAGACGCGCTAGATTCAGGTTCTAGTGGTGTAACAACCGTGGAGGTTCGAGTCCTCTTGACCGCATCATA
>JBBDTA010000001.1:8589-13877 GCA_040904605.1 Paenibacillaceae bacterium | reverse complement strand
GCTGCTGGTAAGGGATTCATGGTTGTTGCCGATGAAATTCGTAAATTAGCGGATCAATCCAGACAGTCGATTGGGATAGTAGGGCAGATTACAGATACGATTCAGCAAGAAATCGATGAGACTGTGGATGTATTATCAGAAGCTTACCCATTATTCCAAGAGCAGATTGCCTCTGTGAAGGAAGCAGACTTGATCTTTAAGAATGTTCAGAACAATATGGGAGGGTTCATCGATCAATTGGATGGTGTTACCGAGTCCATTCAACAGCTTGAACAATCTCAACTGACATTATCCGAAGCTATGAGCAGCGTGAGTGCAGTGTCACAGCAATCTTCAGCAACATCAGAAGAGGTAGCATCTCTTAGCTCAGAGCAGTTGAATGTAAGTCAAGGACTTGTTCAACTGGCTGAGAAGCTCGAGACATTGTCCAATGACTTGAAGAAATCACTAAGCAGCTTTACCGTTTAAATTCTAACACCATAATGTTCAAATACCTGTTTCGTTAATTTGGCGAAACAGGTATTTTTGTGTTGGAATGGACAATAATGATACCAATCTGTGATTGAGGTGATGTAGGTTGGTCGCTCGGCGAGGATTTATATTACTACTTATTCTTGTGAGCCTATTCTGTATGATCATTATTAGATTATTATGGCTTCAGACACTGAATGCGCTTGGAGTTGGTGAGTTAGTAGGATATCTAGCTCGTGGATCGGTAGAACAGCGTCTTGAGAGTGTCGTGCTAGACCAGGGTCGAGGACGTATATTGGATCGAAGCGGTGCCATATTAGCTGGGGTACAAGTGAAGGCATTGTTAATAGTTCCTCTAATGCCACAATGGCACGATCCAGATCTCATCGGACAAGTCGCAGCTATTCTTGGTATGAAGCCGAACGTATTGGATTCACAAGCACGATTAACACACAAACCATTTCTAGTCTATACTGGATTTCAGAAAATTCCGATTGTTCTATCGAGCAATCAAATCAAACAATTAGAGCAGATTCAATCTCCAGCATTAAAGGTAGTTCCATATGTTCGAAGATATCAGGGCCATCCGATTGCTGCTCATGTTATTGGATACCTAGGTCAGAATCCACGACAGTTGAAAGAATGGTATCCGAAGCAACTGGAGCAAGGGATTTTCCAAGAGAATGATCTAATTGGAGCTGCGGGCATTGAAAGAGCTTTTGATCGATTCTTACAAGGGATAGAACCTTCTCGATACGTTCACTTCGTTGATGGTAAATCAGAGGCTCTTGCGGGATTACAGGATCGCTTGATCTCACCCGACAATCCATTCTATCCTCTTCAGTTATGGACGACCTTAGACGGCAAACTACAGGCTGAAACTGAAGCGATGCTGGATGACATTCATATGAAAGAGGGAGCAGTCGTAGTTCTTGATATCGAGAATTCTGATGTTGTTGTAATGGCCAGTCGTCCCAATTATGATCCATATTCAGTATTGCCTGAGCTTGGGGAGTGGAGGAATCGAGCGGTGTCAGCTGAGATACCAGGATCCATCTTTAAGACGGTGGTATTGGCGGCAGCTCTAGAAGATGGAATCGTGAAACCAGGTCAGAAATTTTATTGCTCTGGGGAATGGGATCGTTATCATCTGCGATGCTGGGTTAGAGAAGGACATGGTGTTCTCACGCTGGAGCAAGCTTATGCTCAGTCGTGTAATGTGATCATCGCACAAATCGCTGCTAAGCTGGATCCAGGTCGGTTAGAAGAAGTTGCTGAATCACTGGGTCTGCTTCATCGTATTGGATGGTCTGCCGATCGATTAAGCTTTCCTTCAGGGAGTATGCAATCCTTCCGTCAATTCGATGGTGAACAAGAGGGGCAGTTGTTCGATCGTGAGACACCTAAGACTGATCTTGGTGTGATGGCTCAAACGGGCATCGGACAAAGAGACGTCCGGTTATCTCCTCTACAGGCTGCGAACATGGTTGTTACGCTGCTTAACGCAGGACAGCTAAAGGAGCCTAGGATTGTAACGGAAATCAGACATAACAATAATCGATCATTGTTGCAATTTCCGCAGCACTTGATCACCAGACCTCTTCATAAAGGGAAAAAGGGGATATCGCCTTCAACTGCAAGATGGTTAACTGAAGCGATGAAGCTTACTGTACAAGCGGGTACAGCTAGCTCACTACTCAAGGTGCCAGTTGAGGTTGCAGGTAAGACAGGTACAGCAGAAACAGGTCAGCTTAATGAGAGGAAGGTTAATCAATGGTTCATTGGATATACACCTACGCAGCAGCCTAAATATGCATTTGCGGTTCTTGTGAGTAATCGTAGCCAAGGAGAGCAGCATCAAGCGCTTGCAATTACTGATCAACTAATACGCTTATTGGGTGAATAATGTGTTAAAATAGAGATATTCGAACATAAACGTACGCTTCCGAAAAATAGTTTGATTACAAAGCTTTTAGGAAATTCGGGTGGAGGAAACAACATGTTGTCTATCAATCGACATGAGAAGATTGTTGAATGGTTAGGGCAGAACCGATCTGTAAAGGTATCTGATTTGAGTAAACAATTGAATGTAACGGAGAAAACCATTCGTGAGGATTTAGAAAAATTAGAGAATATGGGCTTATTGAAACGCATTCATGGTGGGGCTGTATTATCTGGTGATGGAAATTCGGCATTGCTTCCTATCTCAAGCAACGATACGAGAAATGGATTATGGAAAAAGGAGATCGCCAGATCAGCTATTCAATATATTGAGCAGAGGGACATTATTGCTCTTGATGGTGGGAGCACAACGCTAGAAATCGCTAGATTGTTAGAGAATATGCCGCTTACCGTAATAACGAACGATTTGTTTATCATAAGTGAGCTTGTGAAGAAGGAGAACATCCAGTTGGTAGTTCCCGGAGGTTATCGTAATCGTAATTATTTAATTAGTACAGAAGCGATAAGCTTTATGGAGAAATTGAACATTAAGAAGGTTTTCTTATCGGCAACGGCCGTTGATCTTGAGTATGGTCTATCTGTCTTCACAAGCGCCCAGATTGAACAGAAGCAGGCGATGATTCGATGCGCAGCGGAGGTATATGCCGTTGTGGACCATAGCAAGTTTGACAAGTGTGCGCTCATGACGATTGCTCCTCTATCGGTGCTGAAGCTGATCATTACTGATGATGGGTTAAATTCAGATGTTATTCGTAAGTATGAAGCACATGGCATTCATATCGTGATTGATTAAAACTAGGAAGAAAGTATGTAATAAGCTATACTGATAATAATACAATATCGAACATATAAGAACATTATAGAACGAGAAGGAAGTGTGATGATCATTCATATGTTTAATCTAACGGGTAAGAATGCACTTGTTACAGGGGGAGCAAGCGGCTTAGGACAAGCTGCGGCAATAGGACTAGCAGAAGCCGGCGCCAATGTTATTATTGTAACGAATCAGAACAAAGGTGTAGAAACTCAGGCTGCAATTAGAGCTCTTGGGCGTAAGGTTATCGCAATTTCAGCAGACTTAAGCGATGAAGCGTCACTGCCCGAATTGATTAATCAAGCTAACACTCAGATGGGTGAAATCGATATTCTGGTTAACAATGCAGGTATTATACGTCGCAAGCCTGCTGCTGAACATTCCGCTCAGGATTGGCATGATGTCATTCAAGTGAATGTAAATTCGGTGTTTTTCTTATCTCAGTTAGTGGGTAGGGGAATGCTAGAACGAGGGTCGGGGAAGATCATCAATATTGCTTCCATGTTAACATTTCAAGGTGGAATTAATGTGCCTGGCTATACCACAAGTAAGCATGCCATTGCTGGTATTACGAAGGCTTTGGCTAGTGAATGGGCTAGTAAGGGTCTAAATATAAATGCGATTGCTCCTGGTTATATGGCAACAGCGAATACGAAACCCCTGCGTGAGGATCCAATGCGGAGCAAACAAATTCTTGATCGAATTCCAGCAGGACGTTGGGGTACGCCAGAGGATTTGAAGGGACCGGTCGTATTCTTAGCTTCAGAAGCATCTAATTATATGAATGGTCATATTATGTGTGTCGATGGTGGTTGGATGGTTAGATAGAGTTTTCATGCAGAAGAGGCTGTCCCCCCAAGAGAAATTCCAAGGGACAGCCTCTTCGTTGTACTCTGATCTGATTAACGCAGGTCCTTCATATCAACAGCATCCATATCAGTAAAGGTTTGATTCTCGCCTGCCATCCCCCATATGAACGTATAATTGTTGGTACCGACTCCAGTGTGAATCGACCAACTCGGGGAGATCGCAGCCTGTTCATTACGAACAACAAGATGTCGGGTCTCCTGAGGCTCACCCATGAAGTGGAAAACAACAGCATCCTCAGGCATGTCGAAGTACAAATATACTTCTGAACGTCTGTTGTGCGTATGACAAGGCATTGTATTCCACATATTATTCGGCTTTAATAAGGTCATTCCCATAACAAGCTGACAGCTTTTTACTCCATTCGTATGAATGAATTTATATATTGTTCTTTCATTAGACGAGGACGGGCTACCTAGATGAACGGGTTCAGCACCCGCAATATCAACCTTCTGATTAGGATAAGCATGATGGGCAGGTGTAGAATTAATATAGAATTTCGCTGGGGCTAAGGAGTCAATACTACTCATGATAACGGATTGGTTGCCTAAGCCAACATACAGACAATCCTTCGTGTTCATTGTGTATTCTTGACCATCGACCAGGATCAGACCAGATCCGCCTATATTAATGATTCCAACCTCTCTTCGCTCTAGAAAATATTCTGACCCCATATCATGCTTAGAGGCCTCCAGCTTGACCGAGCCTTTAACAGGCACGGCACTTCCGGTTATATAACGATCTACATGACTATAAATAAGCACTAGTTCGTCAGGGGCAAACAAATTATCGATCAAATATTCTTCTCTCAAACGTTTTGTATCATATTTTTGGGTATCCGCGGGCGTAGCCGCATAACGAATTTCCATTGGATACTTCAATCCTTCCTATTATTTGATATTATATAATTTAAGGGTAACACAAATGTTCGTTTATTTCCACTTTTGTTCGAAATGCTTGCCTTAAGAAAGCTGATAGAATTCGGGATGAGGCGTTATTACGTTGGACACGTCCGGAGCTATGTTTAGAGATATTGCCACATTAATTTGCATATACATGAGACAGGTTTACGGGAGGTGGTTCCCACTTGTCGGTGTTTGTGCGTAATATTAATATTCTTGTTCTAGGTAGTTTACTCATTGCATGTGGAGTTGATTTTTTCCTTATACCCTTC
>JBBDTA010000001.1:0-8489 GCA_040904605.1 Paenibacillaceae bacterium | reverse complement strand
GTATTGAAAGCGTTCATCGAGTTTGTGTATATTAACAGTACCAACAATATTATAAAAACGGGCCTGCTTTGAGATCATGGAACGTTTGGACCGACTAATGTTGCAATAAATCTAACTCTCATGTACTTTTAAGATAGCCCAATAACGCTGGAACAACTACAACTAATTATTCGGTTGTTGTTCCAGCGTTATTATAATATTGGGTTTTCGAATTCCGCACTAAGGGGGTCAATACATTGAATTCAGAATCCGCAACGTTATATGAGACTCTTGGCGGCGAGCAGACGGTTAAGAAGCTAGTAGAAGCTTTCTATCCCCGAGTCATTAAGGACCCGAATTTATCTCCGCTATTCCAGAATGGCATTGATGAGATCATGCGTAAGCAATTTATGTTCTTGACTCAATTTCTAGGAGGAGAGCCACTATATTCGAATGAATTCGGCCATCCCCAGATGCGATATCGTCATCTTCCCTTCGAGATTACTCCCGTAAGGGCGGAGGCTTGGCTCCGATGTATGAGCGAAGCGATGAATGAGATTGGATTGGAAGGCCCCGCCAAGGATTATTTCTATGAGAGGCTGACCCAGGTGGCTGCAATTATGGTGAATACGAGTGAAGAACAATGAGTAGAATCAAGTGTGTCGAGGTGCCCGGATGATCGAACCAAGTGTTCCCAAATATGTTCAGCTCAAGAAAGAAATCCAATCGTGGATATACTCCGGCCGCATTAAATCACACGAACAGCTGCCTTCTGAGCATGAATTATCGAGGACTTTCTCGATCAGTCGTCAAACGGTTAGACAGGCTATTGGTGAGATGGTTCAGGAAGGACTACTGTACCGTATTCAAGGCAAGGGTACATATTGTGCGGGAATTATGCACAGAAGTACGAATGATACACCGACAATCGGTGTATTAACCACGTATATATCCGACTATATCTTCCCCTTAATTGTTCGTGGAGCTGAAGCGACATTACGTAGTAAAGGCTATCAGCTGCTTCTTGCAAGTACGGATAACGATAAAGACAAGGAAAGAGAGAGCTTGGAGATGATGCTCGCTCAATCGGTGAGTGGATTAATTATTGAACCTACCAAAAGTGCAGTGGGTAACCCCAATGAAAGCTATTACCGAGCGCTTGAAGCTCAAGGTATCCCATATATCATGATTAATGAAAGGTATGCGGAGTTGAATTGTCCTTGTATTAAGGTGGATGATGAGTTAGGCGTATACCAAGCAGTTGAATACCTCATCCTTGGGGGTCATCGACATATCGCAGGATTCTTTAAGACAGATGATTTACAAGGTGTAAACCGGATGAATGGATTTATCGCTGCTCATCGGCACTATCAACTACCATTCGATGACAACGACATTGTCTCCTACAATACCGAAGAAAAATCCTTCAAACCTTTGAACATGGCAACAACCATGTTAAGTCGAGCGAATAGGCCTACGGCATTCGTCTGTTATAATGATGAGTTAGCGATTAAAATGTTAGATATTATTAGAGAGGCAAGCTTACAGGTTCCCGATGATTTATCGATCATCGGCTTCGATGACTCTTTCTTAGCTACTGCAACGGAAGTGAAGCTAACGACGATTGTTCATCCGAAAATAGAGCTAGGTGTTAAAGCGGCCGAGCTGCTCATAGACATCAAAGAAAGAAAAATAGATTTTCATTCCGGTGGAATAATGAAGTATGAACCCGAATTGATCATTCGAGAGTCAACGAAGAAATTATCATAAAAAAATGGATTTACTTGTACGTACAAGTATATAATGAGTGTAGAGATTCATTCAGAAGCAGGAGGGATATCCATTGTTAGAATCATTGAAGCAAGCAGTGCTGGAGGCAAATCTTGAATTACCCAAGTATGGCTTAGTTACCTTCACATGGGGGAATGTTAGTGGAATTGACAGAGAGACTGGGTTGGTAGTCATTAAACCAAGCGGTGTACCTTATGATGATATGTTGATAGAGCATATGGTAGTTGTTAATCTGGATGGCCAGATTATTGAGGGGCACATGAAGCCTTCTTCAGATACTCCAACGCATCTTTATCTGTATCAAGCATTTGAACAAATTGGGGGTATTGTACATACACATTCCCCATGGGCAACAAGCTGGTCCCAAGCAGGTCGAGCTATTCCACCGCTTGGAACTACTCATGCGGATTATTTCTATGGAGATATTCCATGTACACGTATGATGACCGATGCTGAGATTAATGGCGCATATGAATTAGAAACGGGTCATGTCATTGCAGAGAGGTTTAGTCAGATTGATCCTATAAGTACACCTGGTGTTCTGGTTCATGGTCATGCGCCATTCAGCTGGGGGAAGAACCCTCATGATGCTGTGCATAATGCTGTCGTCATTGAAGAAGTTGCCAAAATTGCCTATCACACATTCGCATTGAATCCAGCAGTTTCTTCGATCGAGCAATCCTTGCTGGATAAGCATTATTTGCGTAAGCACGGTAAGAATGCCTACTACGGTCAGTCTTAGGTGAAGTTAGCTGGAGGCATCGTCTAATTGTTGTCTGGATGAAATAAATACGATTATGCACTTATTTTTAGCTGTAAAACCGAAATTCGCTTAACTTGGCGCATATTTCAATTTGTCAAGGAAGTCTCAGTTTGATGGACGGCGCTTAGGGGCTAACTTGCACAAAAAATGTGCAAGTTTCTAAGTGTGGTATTATGCTCTAGAACGCGGATTCAAATTTTTCACTTGCTCATGCAGCTATCAAAAACTATGCTTAGGCTTAAGAATAGTTTTGTTTGAATGACCTTACTTCGCAAGTCATAATATGCTAAACACAAAATTCAGGAGGTATCCACCATTTATGAGCAAGAAATATGCAATTGGTGTTGATTACGGTACACAGTCAGGTCGTGCTCTGCTCGTTGACTTATCTAATGGTGAGGAAATTGCTACACACGTTACTCCTTATCCACATGGTGTTATCGATGAGAAGTTGCCGGAATCCAATAAACAATTAGAATTTGATTGGGCACTGCAGCATCCAGCGGATTATATTGAAGTACTGCGTAGATCCGTTCCAGAGGTGATCAAAGCTTCGGGTATTGATCCGTCCGATGTCATTGGAATCGGTATAGATTTTACCGCTTGTACGATGCTGCCAATTGATGAGCATGGAACGCCGCTATGTTTCTTGCCGGAATACACAGATCAACCGCACAGCTGGGTGAAGCTATGGAAGCATCATGCGGCACAGGATGAAGCGAATAAAGTGAATGAGATAGCGGAGCAACGCGGGGAGCCATTTCTTCCGCGATATGGTGGTAAGATCTCATCTGAATGGATGCTGGCTAAGGTATGGCAAATTCTGAATGAAGCTCCAGACATCTATGCTAAGGCAGATCAATTCTTAGAAGCAACGGATTGGGTCACTTTCCGTATGACGGGGAATATCGTTCGTAATAGCTGTACGGCAGGTTATAAAGCGATCTGGCACAAACAAGATGGATATCCGAGTCAATCCTTCTTGAAGGCTCTTGATCCTCGGTTGGAACATTTAGTAGAGACCAAGCTGCGTGGTGATGTAGTCTCATTAGGAACGAAAGCTGGTGGTCTTACGGAAGAAATGGCTTCAATAATGGGGCTTCTTCCGGGAATCGCTGTAGCTGTTGGTAATGTTGATGCGCACGCATCTGTTCCAGGTGTTGGTGTAGTTACTTCCGGTAAATTAGTAATGACGATGGGTACATCGATCTGTCATCTATTATTAGCTGATGAAGAACATGTAGTTGAAGGAATGTCTGGTGTTGTAGAAGATGGTATTATTCCAGGTTATTATGGCTATGAGGCTGGGCAATCTGCTGTTGGTGATATTTTCGGATGGTATGTGGATGAGGCTGTGCCTGCTTATGTCAAGGAAGCTGCTGAACAAGAGGGTATCAATGTTCATGAATGGCTAGAGCGACAAGCTGCGGCATATAATCCAGGAGAGACAGGACTGCTTGCACTGGATTGGTGGAATGGTAATCGCTCGGTGCTCGTAGATACAGATTTAACCGGTTTGCTTATTGGATGTACGCTGTTAACAAAGCCAGAAGAAATTTATCGTGCTTTATTAGAAGCGACAGCATATGGCACTAGGAAAATTGTAGATGCTTTCAATTCTAATGGTGTAAAGGTAGAGGAACTGTATGCTTGTGGAGGCTTGCCACAACGTAATGCTTTGTTAATGCAAATTTTTGCGGATGTAACGAATCGTGAGATTAAGATAGCGGACTCTACCCAAACACCAGCACTCGGTGCAGCTATGTTCGGGGCTGTCGCTGCAGGATCAGCGAATGGTGGTTATGATAGCATTGTAGATGCAGCCCTTAAGATGGCGCGTGTTCGTAAAGAAACCTATAAACCGATACCCGAGAATGTAGCCGTATATGAAAAGCTCTATCAAGAGTATACGCTATTGCATGATTATTTTGGCCGTGGAGAGAATGATGTGATGAAGCGGTTGAAGGTTCTGAAGGAGCAAGCCCGACATGCATAACAATCTTGGAATATCCCCAAAATTGTTATCCACTATTGTTGTCAGTAAACAAGCGATTGATTCAGTTGTACCTTACCTGAAGGAAAGAGCATACCTGAATGTAGTGATGATTGCCGATAAGAATACCTATGCTGCAGGTGGGTCAATTGTGCAGGAACAATGTATACATGCTGGCTTAGTTAGTAATGTTATACTTATTCAACCTAATTCTATTGGGGACGTGGTAGCAGATGAAGCGTCCATTGTACAATGCATGCTAGAAGTTTCTGCGGAGACGGAGGTCTTACTTGCCGTTGGCACAGGAACCATTCATGATATTGTCAGATTTGTTGGGAGTCGAATGATGAAGCCATTCATCTCGATTCCAACTGCCGCATCTGTCGATGGATTTACCTCAGCTGGTGCGCCGCTCATAATTCGAGGCTTCAAACAGACCGTTCAAGCGATTCCTCCGGAAGCGATATTCGCCGATACATCGATATTGATGAATGCTCCAAGGCGGATGACTGCCGCAGGATTCGGAGATATGTTAGGGAAGTATACATCACTCTTCGATTGGAGCTTCTCGCACCTGATGGGTGGTGAACCCTATAATGAAGAGCTTGCTGCTGAAACCTCAGCAGCGCTTGAGGCCTGTGTTGCGAACATTGATGCAATCAGCCGAGGTGATGAAGAGGGTGTGACGGTTCTGATGAATAGCCTTATTCAATCAGGCTTAGTTATGCTAGAATTAGGTATGTCGCATCCGGCTTCCGGAGCTGAGCATCATCTATCTCATTATTGGGAGATGGAGCACATTCAGCACGGAGCGCCTCAGCTGTTACACGGATTGAAGGTGGGCTTTGCTGCTATTCACATATCGAAGCTATATCACCAATTCGCCGAGCGTGTTGAATATATGAAAAGTATCGATTCACCTATGACTGAGAATACTGAACAGCACAATAAGCTTATGAAGCATTGGGATGAATTGAAATCACAGATTGCTGGAATACCACAGCCAGAGGAATTATCAGCGATGCTTACATTAACAGGAGGTTCACCCGATGAGCTGCCAATCGATGCAGATGCTGTAGAACGAGGATTAAAGCATGCGCATACAGTTCGCAATCGGTATACTCTGCTTCGATTTATTAATGAAGAGGTGAATGGATGAAGACAATTAAAGAGCTCACGGTTGGTGAAACAACGGATATATTCCTATTGATCAAGCATGCAGAATGCAAGGTAGGTAGCACTAATAAGAAATATATCGATCTCGTTCTATGTGATCATACAGGTGAGATGAACGCGAAGATTTGGGATCATACGCCGGAGAGCGAACAGATGTATCAAGCTAATGTGCTAATTAAAGCTCGTGGTGTGGTCAAGGAATGGAATGGTCAGCCCCAGCTAAATATAGACAAATTACGTGTAGCTGTTGAGGCAGATGGATGCAGAATTGAGAATTTTGTGCCTTCTGCACCATTTGAACCGAGCTTTATGTATGAAGAGATAATCAAATTCACAAATCGAATTAGGAATGCTCACATTCAGACCATTGTTCTGCGTTTATTGCAGGATAACAAGGATAAGCTACTTTATTATCCTGCGGCACAGAAAAATCATCACTCTATCCGCGCAGGGTGGTTGTATCATATCTATACGATGCTAAGAAGCGGAGAAAAGCTCTGTGAAGTATATACATTCCTCAACACAGATTTGGTATTCGCGGGTGTAATCCTACATGATATGGCGAAACTAGAAGAGATGAACGCCAATGAATTGGGTATCGTATCCGAATATACGATTGAAGGGCAATTATTAGGACATATTATACAAGGTGTAAGAATGGTTGATCGAATTGGCAAGGAAATTGCTGCGGATTCAGAAGTCGTTCTGCTCCTGCAGCACCTTATTCTGAGTCATCACTATAAGGGTGAATGGGGTAGTCCGAAGGTGCCCATGATTCCAGAAGCTGAGCTCCTCCATCACTTGGATGTGATTGACGCGAATATGTTCGATTTCAAGAAAGCAATGGAAACTACGGATGTTGGCCATATGTCGGAGAAAATTTGGACATTACAACGCAAGGTATATCGGACGGATCTCATATAAATGAACATCACCGCTAAATATGATTTTAGTGGTGATTTTTCTTTTGATAGGAGTATCCGACACGGGTCGGCCTCCTATTAAACGCACTTGTTCGTCACGATGGTTTAATATCCGGATAGGTAAGTTTTTCTTATTTCACGGTAAACTGCTATACTGAACATAACAATCCAGACTAGGAAGTCTGTAGATACCGATATTGAGAAGAGGGAAAATTTTCATGACCACCACGTTTAACACATTGGGCATTCGTTCCGACCTGGTTCAGATACTGAAGAAGAATCAATTAATTCATGCAACACCCGTTCAGGAAGCAGCTATTCCATTGTTGCTCTCCGGTAAGGATGTTATCGCTCAAGCACAGACGGGTACAGGCAAAACATTAGCTTTTGTGCTACCCATTCTTGAGATTATCGATACAGAGCAGCCTCATGTCCAAGCATTAATCATCACACCAACACGTGAGCTTGCTATTCAAATTACATCAGAGGTTAAGAAATTAACATCGGCCGTTGGTGCAAGTGTTCTTGCTGCTTACGGTGGACAGGATGTCGATGCACAAATTCATAAGCTCAAGGGTGCAGCGCATATTGTTGTAGGAACACCTGGTAGATTGCTGGATCACTTGCGTCGCGGAACCCTCTCATTATCCAGAGTGACCTTGCTCGTTCTAGATGAAGCTGATCAGATGCTACATATGGGCTTCTTTAAGGAAGTTGAAGAAATCATTCAAGAGGTTCCTAGAGAACGACAAACGATGTTGTTCTCCGCGACGATCTCGGAGCCGATTCGTAAGCTAGCAGCGAATTACATGATCCATCCAGAGGATGTTCGTATCGAAGGTAAGGGAATTACCCTTGAAGGTATTGAACAAATTGTCATTGAGACAACAGATCGAGGCAAACAGACGGTTCTGTTCGATATGATTAAACAATATCAGCCTTATCTGGCTGTTGTTTTCTGTAGAACGAAGATTCGCGCTAAGAAATTGACAGAGGCGCTGATCGAGAACGGATTTAATGCGGATGAGCTGCATGGGGACCTGTCACAAGCGAAGCGAGAGGCTGTAATGAAACGATTCAAAGCAGCTAAGCTGCAAATTCTCGTCGCAACGGACGTAGCAGCACGTGGACTTGATGTTGAAGGTGTCACACATGTGTTCAACTATGACATCCCCCATGATGGCGAAGACTACATTCATCGGATTGGACGAACCGGTCGTGCAGGCCATGAGGGCATGGCGATCACCTTCGCGACAACGAAGGACCGCATGACCTTGCAGTTAATAGATAAACGAATCGGTAATGTACTGAAGTATAAGACTTCTGGTGTGAATAGCGGTGAACAGGGTGAAGGTGGCAGGAACAGAAGAGGCGGAGGCAGTGATCGCGGCAAAGAATTTACGGGTAGATCAGCCGGTCGTGGCCGAGTGCGTGAGCGTGGAGCTACAGAACGTGGAGCAGAACGTGGAGCACGTGCAGCGGGGCGAGGAACAGAGCGCGGTAAACCTGGAGCACGTGTAGCTGGTAGTGCAGCTCGTGGGAGTAGTGCGTCTCGTGGAAGTTACACCGGAGCCGCTCGAGGAGCGGGTCCTTCAACAAGAAGCTCAGTTACGAGGAGCGTAAGAACAGAAGGAAGCTCGAGAGATGCTGGTTTTTCTTCAAGAGATACGGAAGGCGCAGCAAGCTCAAGAGGAGCTGGAACTAGAGGAAAGGACGTCTCCTATAGAGGAGCATCTTCTTCACCAAGCACCTCAAACGAAAGAAAAACAAGAGGAGCATCAACAAGAAACTCCTCCATTAATCCAAAGCAAGCAGGATTTGATCGTCGTGGAGGAACTGGCTCAGGGAATAGACGAGGACGTTC